>NZ_JPGZ01000049.1:0-18103 GCF_003351125.1 Mesotoga sp. Brook.08.YT.4.2.5.2. | reverse complement strand
TGATCAGGACGAACTTACTTTGTCAGCTGAAGTGCTCCTGTTCAGGATCTGGGCTTTGGAGGAACCGGGGTCGGGGATGGCAAATTGGGGGTTGGAAAGAGCAAAGAAAGCGGTTCACCGATGAATGGTTCTCCGTTCGACAAGGAAAAAACCTGTTCTTCCATAGCGAGGATCTGTTCTTCGTTCTTGGTTAGGGCCATTGAAGTAAGAGCATCAAGATTTCGACCAGGAGCTTTGTCGGAATGACGGCTCTTTCGAGCAAACAGCTGCTCTCCCAAGAACGACTTCTAGCGATCTTACCAGACCCTTGCCCCCAGACCCGGTTCTTCCCTGCGCCTCATACCCGCGAAGTGATACGACTGGCTTTTGCGAAGGCGAGACTGGGACGCGTATCGTGACTGGCTTCCAAAAAGCCTCCTGCCCACTCCGAACGCCCGTTCTTTCTTGATGGCATGAATTTGCATACCGAACATGGCATGAATTTCAATCATTTGAACTGACCTTCTGCCGTCATATTATCAACTTGGCAGTCGAAGGATTTGCAGGTCATTCTCTGTTTGCTTGCAAGCGCCTACAATTTCTGTATTGTTTAAGATGAGCAAAGAATGTTGCACGACAGATGCGCGGGAGGCCATGATGAACGTGAAGAGGTCGATCGAAGAGATTATGAAAGCCTATTCAGAAGTCCCCTATGAAGATTTCAGGAAAAAGCTTGCAATCTTGAATGAGCTTTCGAAGATAATGTTCAAAGTAGGCAAACCTCTTCTCGCCTCGGAAACTGTTAAAGTGGAGCTTTCTAGAATTGAACCCCCTGAATGTATTGAGCTGGCCAACGTTGCGCACAACATGATTAAGTTCTCATGCGTTGTGGGCAATTACGATGCATCGATCGAGTATGCCTTGAAAGCAATGGCTCTTTTCAGAGACTTTGGGACACCCGATGACGTTAACGATGTGATCGGAAACATTGGCGGTGTCTATGTCTACATGGAGCGGTTTCAAGAAGCCCTCGAATACACCGACAAGGCTCTTGAATACGCTCGAATGAAGGGCGATGATCTCGCGATAGCATACTTTCTGAACAACAAGGCAATAGCTCTAAAGAATCTGGAAAGATTTGACGAAGCCATAAACTGCCTTAGCAAATCTATAGAGATAAAGCTTGCTCTGGAACAGACTGCGGATCTATGCAATAGCTATTTCAATCTATCCGACACGCTTATAGTCTCAGGAAGATATGAAGAGGCTCCAGCTGTATTGAAGTTGGCCGAACCCCTTGTAGAAGAAATCGATGATCCGGCCAAGACTGCGGAATTCAATCTTCTGAAAATAGATTATTACATCGGGACCAAGTGTTATGAAAAAGCTCTTGTCAAACTGGATGCTTACATAGACTATCAGAAGGAATCGGGATTTATGTCTAAGATACCGAAAGCCATAAGAAAGAAGATCACTATTCTTGAAGAGCTAGGAGAAGGGAGATTGGCTCTTGAGCTTTACAAGGAACTTGACCTCTTATCCCAGAAGCTCTACAAAGAATCCAGCAGCGCCAAGGCTGCTGAATTGGGGGCTTCATTCAGATTTCAACAAAAGATGCACGAAATACAGCTACTGAGCAATCAGAACCTTGAGCTTCAGGAGGCAAAGGCAACGATCGAAAGTCAGTACAGAGAACTTCTAAAAATCGACCGCAAACTGAAGAATGCAAATGAGTTGCTCGAGAAACAGGCCGAGATAGACCCATTGACGGGCCTCCTAAACCAGAAAAAGATGTATCCCATAATTAAAAGAGAGATAAAGAGAGCCTCGCGATACGGAACTCCACTATCCATGATCATGATAGATCTTGACAACTTCAAGAACATAAATGATACTTACGGCCACCTTAAGGGAGATATGTCACTCAAGAATGTGGCGGGCATGATCAGGTCTTCTCTTAGAGAGGTTGACTTTGTCTTCAGGTACGGCGGGGAGGAATTTCTTGTTCTTCTACCCTCGAGTGATTTGCAGATGGCAAGATCAACCGCAGATCGTCTCCGGGAGAAGCTGGCCGAAACCACAGACCCTCCAATAACGATGAGCGCCGGTGTGTGCAGCTGGTCAGATGAAGACGCAACTCAGTTCATTCAGAAGACCGACCACCTTTTGTATGAAGCAAAAGACAAAGGCAAGAACAGAGTCGAATCTCAAGGAGGTATTTGATCAGAAGATCGGCGCAGCCTCAACCGAAAGGAAAACAGAACGTTCGGTCTCAAAGGATTGCCGGAAGAACAGACTCATGTAACCCCGGAGGCTAGTAAATCCATCTCTTCTCAATATTCCTTGTACTAACGAAGAACAGAAATGCCGAAAATCCCAGCTGCACAAAAAAGCTAAGCAGCGGGGAGATTATTCCATTACCGTCTATCGCATGCTTAAGTGAGTCTGCCCCGTAAGTCAGGGGGAAGATAAATGAGAGCGGTCTGAGAAAGACCGGAAGATTCTCTATCGGAATGAAGAGTCCGCAGAGAAACATCATGGGAAAGCGAAAGAAATTCGAGAAGGTTTGCGCTTCAAAGACTTCACTTACGGATACCGCTATGAACAAGCCAAGAAAAGTTGATGTTACCGCTATTAGGACGACGCTGGTTGCAACCAGAAACCAGTTGATTCCAGTAAGATCGGTAATCATAAGGGCAAGGAGAACCGGGATGAAGGCATTGATTATCCCGAAAAAAATGGCGCCGGTCGTCTTTGCAAGCATGAGCAGCTTCAAGCTGATGGGAGCGAGAAGCAACCGCTCGAAAGACCTGCTCTTCCTTTCAAAGGTAATCGTTACCGCAAGCATCGAAGTAGTTCCGAAGAGAACGGAAAGCGACATCACACCGGGCAAAATACCCCTTATGTCCACAGGACCTTCCGATCGAACAAAGAACATCAGCGTCCAGGAAATTGGGAAGATAATGCCCCAGCTTATGTTGGGCGGTTTCAAATAGTAGTTCTTCATATCCTTCATCAGTATCGTCCAGTAAGCGAGTGCACTGCTCATCTCTTCTTTCCCTCCTTCTCCTTCTTCATTCTATCGACTTCTATTCCGGTCACTTCAACAAAGACCTCTTCAAGAGAAGGCTGAATAATCTTAGCCTCGTAAACATCGATACCTCTGGAACTGAAGAAGCTCATAAACGGCATCAGCTTTATTGGTTCCCGAGAAGCTATTCTAATGGTATTGTCGGGGCGCATGCTTATGGACATATCGCTGAACTCTTCTGACACTTCGGTTTTGAATTCCGAAGGATCCTTCCCGAGAGTCAGCTCGACTATGCTCTCTTTCTGAGCATCTTTCATCAATTCGCTGACGGTTCCAATCTTTACAACCTTGCCTCCAACTATGAACCCTATCCTGTCGCACAACCTCTCCGCTTCTTCAATGTAATGGGTAGTAAGGAATATGGTCGTTCCCCTGTCATTCAATTCCCTTACCAGTCTTCTTATTTGCCTCGCGCTCTCTACATCTATACCAGTTGTGGGTTCATCCAGGAAGAGAATCTCCGGATCATGAATTATGCCTGCAGCTATGGTTAGTTTTCTCTTCATACCCTTGGAAAAGGCTTTGAAAGGTCTCTTGCCTGTATCTGCGAGCCCAAACAGCTCAAGCAACTCTCTGGCCCTTCCTTCCCTCGCCGCCTTTCTTACTCCGTAAAGAGCCGAACAGAAGACCAGATTCTCATAGCCGCTCAGATCATCGTACAGGTTGCTTTCATCGGGCACAATTCCTATTATCCGCTGCACTCTCTTGATCTCCCTGATGCCGTCTTCGCCCGCAATACTTATACTTCCCGATGTCGGTCTTGCAAGACCTGTAAGCATGTTTATCGTTGTAGTCTTTCCGGCACCATTGGGACCGAGGAAACCGAACACCTCTCCTTTCAAGACCGAAAAGTCGATTCCGTTGACCGCTTTGAATCCGTCGTAGTCTTTTGAGAGACCTGAAACTTCGATGATATTCACTCTTGTTCCTCCCGTATAAATCGCTTATATATAAAACATATTCAGTGAAATTCGGATTAGAAAGGCGTGCCTGCTGAAAGGAAGAAGATTCCACCTTGTATCCTCTCTCATTCGGCAGAACATTCGGCTACTAGATCCGAATCGGAAGTCGCCTCGCTAAGCTTGGTAAGCTGGCTTGCCAGTCTATTCAAGGGCTCTCTATTCATTGAGTAATGGGTGAAGTAACCCCGCTTCTCTGCACTTACAAGGCCAACGCCACGTAGCACTTTCAGATGTTGTGATATGGCTGATTCAGACACTCCAATTCTCTTTGCAAGAGCTTTCACACAGAAGTCTCTTTGAAGAAGCAGCTTGATTATCTCGAACCTTGTGCTATCCGCAATAGCCTTCAAAACATCTATTTCAAGAGTCAATGAGAAGTTTCCTCCAATCCAATTAAGTGCTTGCTTAATTGGATTATAGTAGATTTTGGGTAATCATTCAACAGTAAATCTCGTGTCTGGAATTCTTGGATTGGTCCATCTCTTCCTGAAATTGATGCAAGGTCGCTTTGTCTCACGAATGTTATCCTTCCAATAAACAGTTGTTATCTTCTTGGTAATACTAATTACGATAATTACCAATGCTTATTCAAGAAGGTGAAGAACATTGAGAGACTGCCCCTGCAGAAAAACGAAGTGCGAGTTCCACGGTGTATGGGATAAATGCCGGAGCAAGCACGAGAGAGTCGGATCGCTTCCGGCCTGTGAAAGGAAGAGAAGAAGGAATCGGAAGTAATGAAAAAAATTATCAACCGTATCCTGTTGATTGTAGCGCTTTCCCCGCTCGTACCAGCTGTCGCCACACTTTTCCCCTGGGAAGCTTCAAAGCCCAATTGCCTCGGCTACTATTCTGTCTGTTCTTTTGCACCGTATAGCTCCATTATCCTTACAGGGATTGTGCACTTGCCACACTCGGTCTTATTATCGCAACCAAAAGGCTGCTGAAGAGGTTTCTGAGGTTATCCGATGATCTTCGATGACAAGATTGGAAGCCTATTCGAGAAAATAGCTTCTCTGCACATAAATCTAAGCAGACATGCACGGATTGCTCTGGAACCTCTAGGTATTACCTACCCGCAGTTCGGCTCATTGCTCGTTCTTTCGAACCTCGGGGAGATGACCCAAAAGCAGCTCTCCTCACATCTCGAAACTGACACAACAAACACCATGGTGATATATGTATCGGACTGGAAAAGAGGAAGCCCATAACGAGAAAGCAGTCCTTTGAGGACAAGTGCGCCAACATCGTCTCGATAACCGCGAAGGGAAAAGAGCTGTTTCAAGAGTCCATGGCAGTGCTTGCAGGGATTTACGGACCTGTGGCAAATTCCATTACGGGAAAAGAAAGAGAAGTCGCAAACGAGATCCTCGGCAAACTTCTTGAAACGCTGAATTCTTTCGGTAAGGAAAGTTAGATTTTCTTCTGTTTCGTTGCCCTGAGGATTTCCGCGAGTTCCTTCATATATGGGTATATATGATGAAAGTACTTTTTCAGTCCGGCACAGAGATAGTTCAATCCCGGTTCTCCGTCTGGCGTTTTGACGAATCGGTTCTTTGGACACTCTCCATGACAGGCAAAGAGATATTCGCACCTGTTGCAGTATTCTGGAAGCGCGGCAGCCTTCGAAACTCCAAAGACAGTCTGTGATGTGGAAGTTACCATTTGGAGCAACCTCCGGTCCTTAATGTTCCCAAGCCTGTGCTCGGGATAGACAAAGTGATCGCAGGAGTACAGGCTTCCATCGGCCTCCAGTGCAAGTGCCCTTCCACAAGTCTCGGAGAAGATACACAACGATGCCTCCATACCGAGCCACTGGGCAAGAGCACACTCAAAGAGAAAGGCAAAGACTTTGCCAATATCCTCCCTGTACCAGATATCGAAAACACCGTTGAGAAAACTCCCGTAGTCTTCAGGAACGACCGACCAATCGGCAACGAGCGAACCATGCTTACCTGGCAGGGCTTCGGGAGATCCTGTAGTCGGCATACTTTCTTCGGAAATGAACGTAGTGGGCGAGCTTCTAAATACCTTCGGTTCTGCGATGGGAATAAACTGCATTCTGGTTGAACCGGCTGTATCCCTCAAAAAGCGATACACTTCTCTAGGATACTTCGCGTTTATTCTGTTGACCACGGTCAGGGTGTTGAAGGGAATCTCGTACTTGTGCAAAAGCTTTATGGCATTGAAGACCTTCTGGAAGGTCGGGTCTCCGCTCCTTGTCTTTCTGTAAACGTTATGCAGTCTCTCTGGCCCATCGATGCTTATCCCAACCAGGAAGTTGTGTTCTTTGAGAAACTCGCACCACTTTTCATCGAGCAATGTTCCGTTTGTCTGAAGGTCGTTTGCAACTTTCTTGCCTGGAGGGCAATACAGCCTCTCGTATTCGACAACCCTCCTGAAGAAATCTACACCGAGAAGAGTAGGTTCCCCTCCTTGCCAGGTGAAGACTATCTCTGGAACTGTTTGTGAGTTGATGTACTCGTAGATGAACCTCTCTAGAACCTCGTCACTAATAACTCTTCTGCTGTTGATAAGTTCTTGCTTATGTAGATAGAAACAGTAGGCACAGTCGAGATTGCACAGAGCTCCTGTCGGCTTGGCCATGACGTGAAATGCCGTAATGCTTTTTGGAGCTCTCCTATCGGCTGCGCCCATTTCCATCTTCTATACCTCCAAAATCCTGGGTCCAGATCGGTTTAATGTCCCGTGATTATCTTTACAACAGGTGGATAATCTCGGAACGTCGCTATGTGTTTTTGCATCGCTTCTATGAAAAGATCTGTGTAAACAAGTTTTCTTATCGACACGTTGTGTTCTTCTTTCGGGTCCAGGTAGAGATTGTACAGGTGATAATACGGGAAGGTCATCATGTAACCGGTGAAACCTCCAGGATTCACGATTCCCTCGCCCGAATCCGACTCAGCGAACTGCACATACTTGTATTCAGCCAGCCTTATAGCGGAGAAGTAGCTCATTAGCCAGTAGTAAATGTACTTCCTGTTTGAAAAACCTTCCTCTGCCAGAAGAAACGAGGTCTGGTCAATTCCGTCTATGTACCTGTCCGTCGGAATGAAGTCGCTTGCTCCGCCGAGTGTCAAACAAGTATTGAAGATGTCGGCGATATCGAATAATCCGTCCGAGACGCGCCCGGGTTCTATCATACCCTTCCAGTAGAAGATCGCCGGAACTCTGACCCCGCCTTCCCAGGTAGATCCTTTCGCCCCTCTGAATGGCGAATAGGCGCTGTCAGGCCAGGATTCCATTTCGGGACCATTGTCGGAAACTATGAAGATGAGCGTGTTCTCAAGTTGTCCCGTTCTCTCAAGGGCATCCACCAGCTCCCCCATTATGTCGTCGAGCTCTATGATCGTGTCCTTATAAGCCTGTTTTGCCGGAGATGACCCTTTGTACTCGTCTCTAGGATAGTTGTCAAAGTGAGCGCCTCTCGTACAGTGATAAAGGAAGAAGGGCTGGTCACTATCGGCCATCTTTTCAATGAAGGCAATCGAGTAGTCCTTCCAGTACTCGTCCAAATGAGACAAGACGTCTATGTCTATCTCCTTCACCCGTTCAAGGGTTCCACCCTTTTCTGCGTGCACCCAGTACTTCTCGAAAGCAAACTCGCGCATCATTTCAGTTCTCTCTTCGCTGTAAACGATTTCGGGGTAGAAGTAAGGATCTCTCCACTCTGTGTAGAGATCCGAAACGCTGAGAAAACCCGAGAAGTCATCAAATCCGACGTTCTGTGGCTGAGAACCGGGGTTCTCTCCCATGTGCCATTTTCCCACAGCTTGAGTAACGTAGCCGGCATCGCTCAACAACTGGGCAAGTGTAACTGCATTTGTCAGCCCTCCGGGTTCATTGTAAAGAGTCGGCCTTAGTATCCCATGCCTGACTGGGAGCTGCCCTGTAAGAAGAGTCGCTCTGGTTGGTGAAGAAGAAGGCTGTGAATAAGCAGAGGTAAGCATGAGTCCGTCTCTTGCAAGAGCATCCATATTTGGAGTTGGTGCTCCGACGGCAACTCCCCCTCCGTAGACTCCCAGATCTCCCCATCCAACATCATCCATTAGATAAATAAGGATATTCGGCTGCCTTCCGGTTCTGCTAACGAATTCGGCGAGTTTGGCAAGTGCCTCTTCCCTCTGTTCAGGATGCAGAATCACTTCCTCGAGATTTGGCGCCGGCTTCACAGTCTGAAGCGCCATTGTGTCCTCGTAATTGGCTGCCATTGCTGATGTAAGGGCAATGGCACCACCAGTAGCACCGACAAGCACCTTTCTCAATAACCTGGAACCCTGAAATTCCATACCATCATCTCCTCTTAGATTCTCTTTCGAAGAACAGGTTTAGAAACGGAGGAACCACCAAATAACATGGGCTGTATAAGTAGCTATGTATTGCTTGAAACACGTATTTCGATTTTCGAGGAAATATCTGATTCTACGTGGCTGTCTTGGTGTTGCAAATGCCAGAAAAATACTATCACAAAGCTATTCAAAATCGGAGAGATATCTTGTGTGTAAAATGAAACGTTCCAGGGGATCGGATTTGGACCGAACTTGTTTGGTCGGATTCTCAACTTTCATCTCTGCAGCCAGTGACCGTAATCATGATCACGCTAAGGTAGTGATAGAAGTTAAGACGCTCTTAAGGTTCAGTCTACAGCAGCTCATTTTGACCGATAGTGTTACCAAGTCCTTTGATTTACATTAGAGATCTCTTTGCGCTATCGAAACCTGATGATATATTGAATCAAGGCCCCGCGCCATTCCTTACAGACCGATCCTCAGACTCACTGCCTAAACTGGTGTGGAGCCAGTCTTAAGGAGGCGATCTCATGAAGAAGGTAACGTCAATCCTAATCTCGATAGTATCTATAGCCATCCTCGTCACTGTTCTAGTGCTTGCACTGAAACCGGCAAAGGAGTCCCCTCCGGCCGAAAGCATCGTGGATATGGTTCTCGTGGAAAACGGTTCCTTCACTATGAGTGACACATGGGGAAATGGAAAGGATGACGAGAAACCTGCTCATGAAGTCACGATCTCCTATGATTTCGAAATGGGGAAATATGAGATTGCCTTTGCCCAGTATGATCTCTTCTGTAAGGAGACAGAGAGAACTCTTCCCGGAGATGAAAGCTGGGGAAGGTATAAGAGACCGGTTATCAACATTACTTGGATGGACGCCATAGCTTTCTGCAACCGGTTGAGCGAGAGGGAAAAGCTTTCTAAGGCTTACGACGATTATGGTTACTTTCTCGACAAAAACGGGAAGGTGATGGCCGATCCATCTAAGGTAGTCGGATACAGGTTGCCCACCGAAGCGGAATGGGAATATGCTGCAAGGGGAGGAAGCAAGGGCGAGGGATACATTTACTCTGGTGGAAATGAACCGGACCTTGTAGCGTGGTATTCCGATAATTCGGGAGACATGACACATGAAGTCTGACAAGAGTCCAAACGAACTGGGAATATTCGACATGAGCGGAAACGTATCGGAATGGTGTTCCGACGCATATGACGACTTCTTCTGTAGAAGAAGCCCGGGAAAAGATCCGTACCATCAGGCACTGGGCAACAAATCGATCCGTGGAAAGGCATGGTGGGACGGGATCGTCAGAGTAACAAGCCGCAGCTACAACTCACCAAATAGTACAACCAGCATTTGTGGGTTCAGGATCTGCCGGACCGTCAGCTAATCCAGGAAAGAAGTCTCAAAATCCCAACTCGAAAGTATATCGCTTTCTTGATGTACCGAACAATCCTATTTCAAGAATCTCGAAGGCTATTTGTAGAGGAATCCAGTAGTGATGAGACTGCCGTAATTGTTGTAAATCTCTATTCGCAGTGCACCGTAATTCTGCAATTCAGCCTCGATGATCCTCTCATGCCAGGAAGAGTCATACCAGCCATACTCCCCGACAAAGCTTCGGTTGGCTCTTCTATTTACTATGTTCACGCTGTAAGAGTCATTGTCGAACTATATAGATCCGGTGTTGTTTGAGTTAATCACTAGAACCGTATCATAGTTACCATAGGCATCAGTAATGACTCCTTCCCAAATCCCATCTAGCATGTCGCCAAATGAAAAACACCCACCAAGCAGGAACACCAGAATCACGACTACAGGTACCAGGTACCACTTCTTAATGGACACACCTCCAAAAAAATTGCGTACCAACAATCTCCAGGAGCAGCTTCAGATAAGAAAGAAGACACTCGCTGTGGAGAATCTCAAATTCATTCTATGACATCCCTTCTCACATAATCTAGATTGAATAGCGGTGCGAAACAGCTTCTAATCTTGTATGCAGCATAGAACTCAATCCATGTTCTATCATTTGGATCGATTATTACTTCAACAAGAGCTTTACACTTTCAACTCTCCAGATAACTAACTCTCTGTATTTAACCGCCATTAATTTATGATCTCAACAACATATGAAGATCAGAATAATTCGAATGTGTAATAATTGAATCGAATTTCCTTTGAGGAGGTAAGGTATGGAGACAGTTGTATTCAAGTTTTCATTACCAACATCCGCGATTATGCTGAATATTGGCATCGTTGTTTTCGTTGCGGTGATATTCGTTTTCTCCCTGTTCAAGTCAAAGGGCTGGCAGAAAACTCTTTCGCTAATCATCACGGGCGGCCTGTTCGTCTTCTTCATATTTATCTTCCTGATATTTCCATTCACAAATGCCGTGAAATGCGACGGCGAAAGTGTTGTGCTGAACGCACTTCCCTTCGGAAGGAAGACGATAGCGATAGATTCGGCCGAAATTGTGGGGATTATCGATTGGACGGAAGAGAGAGACTTCGAGCCGACGGTAAGAACCAACGGAGCATCTACAGGTCTATACAAAGTGGGTTGGTTCCGACTCAGAAATGGCTCCAAGGCCTTCATCATGACTGCAAGATCGGAAGTCTTCGTCATGAAATCCGAGGAAACATACTACTTGATCTCTCCGGATGAGCTTCAGGAATTTGCCGGCGTAATTTCCTCAAATTAGCAACAAAGGACGAGGTTAGAGTTTAATGGTCGGAGGTCGGAAGATCAGGAGAGACTAGTTCTTCTCTGAATCTTCCAGAGCGAGGATCTGTTCTTCGTTCTTGGTTAGGGCCATTGAAGCAAGAGCATCAAGATTTCGACCAGGAGCTTTGTCGGAATGACGGAATCTTTCCTTTTGGGAATAATCATTCGCTTTCATCCCGAACTTGTTTCGGGATCTCGGTTTTGATCTTGTCGAAGGTCCGCTCTTCTCGGTGGACGGCGGACCGTTGACGGACAACGTTGTCTTTGTCAGCGGCCAGTGGGCTCTCCGCCTTTAAGCGTACAGCGATTCTTATGCTTGCAACTTGGAACAGGAAACTTGCAACCGCTCTTCGAAGGACGGGTTCTTGCTCTTGGACGAGTGACCAAGGACTTTTTTTCAGCAGCGCAAAGCGGATCCTTGATTTTGGAGCGAAAACGGTTCTTAGATGCGAGATCCCGTGCAGGTACCCTGAACAGGGCATTTTCAGGGCAGGCTCAACGGGAAGACGTATCGCCGGCTACTCTTCTCTCGTCCTCTCGTGAGCGCAGCGAACGTCTCGACTATGCTCTTTCTCGATCGATCTTTGCGGCGAACCGTTGGCCACTGACAGATGAGGATTATCTTCATGGGAACGTCCATTGTGCCCAGAATTGCCCAGCAGTGCAACAGTGCTTTTGTCGAACTGGGGAATGGGGAAAGCTTTTTATTCGAGTTCGGCTAAGGCGTTTGTCAAATTAAGTCGTCGGCATTCCACCCTAACGTTTGGACAAGGTGTTTTTGCTCATATGCATGGAGACCCTGTCGGGAATCCTATTACTCTGTATTGTTTTGGCCCGCCTCAAAATCGGAAGCCTCCGCTGTAACTCTATGGGCCCTCCGGCGATGCGTACTCTCTTTTCGAGCGGCCTAGGCAGGACTGCCTTCTTCGTCAGCTTCAGAGCAAGGCTTCTTCTCAGAAGCCACATATGAAACGCAGTCAGCTGAGAAGTAGTATCATTGCATCAAAGAGATGTCTTGCGGAGGCAGGTTCCGCGCCTTTGAAAAGTCGATCACATCGTGGAAGAAAGAGGGAAAGATCATGTTAATAACAGATAATGTGAACGTCCCCACCGAGCTTATTAGGGCCCAGGAGGAAGGCAGGCTCGTCGTCTTTGCTGGAGCCGGCGTTTCGATGGCCTCCCCCTCGAACATTCCCGGCTTTGTTGACCTTGCGAAAGCCGTCGCGAAGCGATACAAGCAGAAGTATTACGCGAGGCAGCAGAGAGTCCAGCCGCCCGACGTCTTTCTCGGAAGCCTGAACCCGAAACGGGAAGAAGAGGGCGTCCACGAAATCGTCTGGCAGATCATGAGTGAAGAGAGTTCCAAGCCATCGGAGCTTCACAGGCTGATCCCACTTCTATTCAAAGGCCCTCACGACCTGAAGATCGTTACGACCAACTACGATGCCCACTTTCTCACAACCATCAGGGAGTACAAAGATAGATATGCGGGTTTTGAAACCTTCAGAGCTCCCGCACTTCCAAGAGGCGACGATTTCAGGGGAATCGTTTATTTGCACGGAAACGTAGAGCAGGACGCAAGATGGTTGGTAGTTACCAACAGAGACTTCGGAAGGGCATATCTCACAGAGGGCTGGGCTAGAGACTTTTTGCGCGATCTCTATCTCTCCGACTACACGATTTTGTTTATAGGTTACAGCCACAGGGACACCATTGTCGATTATCTGGCCAGAGGTCTGGACATAAGGCAGTCAAACAGATACGCTCTCGTCAGCGCTAGCGATGCAGAGAGATGGAAGGAAATCAACGTAATCCCCGTTTCATACCCACTCGTGCCCGAAGAAGCAACTGCCCATCTCGAGCTTCAAAAGGCACTCGAGAAGTGGACCTCTCTCGCAAGTTCTGACCTGAACTGTCATACCGAGAGAATCGGCAGGTTCGTCTCCAAAAAGCCCGGCCAAGATAGGAAAGCAGACAGCTACCTGACATACTGCCTCAATCGTGAGGATCTCACGAAGGTCTTCTGCCGTTTTGCAAATGACTTCGACTGGGTGCGGTGGCTCGATTCAAGGGGACTTCTCGACAGCCTCTTCAATGAAGACGGCCCACTTGACGAGATTGAGAGAAACCTTGCCGACTGGTTCGTTAAGACAGCCTTCGAAAGTTCAGATCAGGAGCACCTTACCTTTCTGGTCTCAAGAAACTCTCCGCTGAACCCATATCTGGTCTCCTCAATCGTCCAGTATCTCGCTAATAATGAGATAGAGAAACCGGGCGACTTTCTGGCGGAATGGCTCAACCTGATTCTCAACAACTGGCACAAACACGACACACCCGATCAAGCTATGCTCGAAGCTCTGAAGAAGGTCGAAATAACTGAAAATCCCTGGATAATAACGAAGACAATTCAGAACTTCTTCTCTCTATCCCAGACGGGAAGAGAGGCGACACCTTCTCTCTTCCACAGACAATACGACCTTGAACCCCTTGTAACGACTGATTGCCTGAAGAGGCTCTGGTCGGAACTGCTCGAACCGAACCTCGCCATCCTTTATGAAGACATACTGTCGATCCTTACCTCCCAGCTTATGAAAGCGGTCGCCGACATGTCTGTTTTGAACAGTACCTTGAGAGAGCACGACAGCATATGCGGCGCTAGGAAAGTAATCGAAGAGAGCGAAGGAGAGGCGGGGCCCGAATGGCTCCACATATTCATAGATATGATGAGAGACACTATCCTCTTCCTTATAAAAACCGATGACAAGAACAGGGAGTTCTATTACGAATGGTGGCGGAGATCCAAAGCTCCCATCTTGTGGAGAATCCTGTTGTACGCCGTATCGGAAGATCCATCATGCTCGGACGACTACCGTGTCGGGATCATTCTAGACAACGGGTGGCTGACTAATCCGATACTGAGAGTGGAAATTGCAAAGATCATCAGAAACTCGCTTCGGGCAACTTCTATATCTCTCAAGAAAATGGTCGTTGAAACCATCGAAGCCGAAGCAAGCAAAGAGAGCAAAGCATCGGAACATAGCGATGGACTGAGACTAGATCCTCTTATCGAAGAGATTCTTTCAATTACTGAAGAGTTGCCAGTCGACTCCCCCGAAATAAGAAGGCTGATCGAAGCGCTTGAAGAGAAAAACAACGATCCCACCAGGCAGTAATACGATAGCGCACTAACCGCAGCTTGAAGCAGAATCCGGCGAAGCATGCGGCATCAACTCCAAGCACAATCTGATGCCTGAGTTCTTTGTCGACGAGAGCGATAGTGAGGGTGACCGTTATGATGTACCCAACAGTACTTTGCAGACAGCCTCAGAAATCCTGAAAACATTGAAATTGAGGAGTTGAAACGCTTGTTGTCTGACTTCCGAATTACTGCGGTATCGAACGCGAAGAATAAACAGCCCGGAGAATACTCTCCGGGCTGGCAATCGACTGAGAACAGCTAGGTCTTCTTGCCCTTGTCCATATAAGCGACAAGGATCATTGCGGCGCCGCCGATCCACTTGAAGATGACGTGCCAGACGGGCTCCACAACGGTCGAGATGTTTAGTGAAGCTAGCAGAGCCATGACCAGCACCACAACACCGGCGAGCATCAATACCGTTCTTGACATAATGATCACCCCTCCTGTTTACAGGTATCTGGTAAAATCTTGACTCCATCTGCTATCGTGATTTTATCACAACTTTGCGCAAGAAAGACCGTTTCCGTAGAGAACATCTCTCTTTCGCTTTCCGGATAACGATTATTGGTTCGCCATTCACTTGTATCTGTCCCTTTCAGTGCTAAGATCTAGATCAGAGTATGCCTAGAAGGCTCTTGCCATTTTTTTGGAGGCGAATCATGGATGAGACTATAGAATGGCTCCTTGAAGGTTCTGCATGGGTTGAGTACAAGACCAGACTGGATCTCCTCTTTCAGGATAAAGAGAACGAAGATGTCATTGAATCACGAAAGAGAATGCTCCACTGTCCGGAGATAAAATCGTTGATCGCCGAGCTCCAAGACTGGCCAGGCTCTGTCCTTACGAGCCACAAGAATGCCGGACACTTGATTCACAAATTGACATTTCTAGCCGATCTTGGGATAAGAAACGATGATCTTGGAGTTGGAGAAATCATCGGGAAGATATTTCGGCATCGCTCTCCGCAAGGTCCTTTCCAGGTCCTCATGAATATCCCTTCGAAATTCGGCGGTTTGGGAACGGATCAGTTTGCATGGGCGCTTTGTGATGCTCCGGTAATACTTTATTCGCTAGCAAAAATGGGACTTCAAGAGGATGCACGAGTGCTGATGGCTGTAGAATACCTTGCAAAACTGGTAAGAGACAACGGCTGGCCATGTAACGCATCACCAGAACTCGGAAGCTTTCGCGGACCTGGAAGAAAGGAAGACCCTTGTCCCTACGCCACTCTCATAATGACAAAGCTCCTTCTCGAAATCCCCGAGTTCAGGAGAAGCAATAATGTCTCGCTCGGCGTGGAGTCTCTTCTTTCGCTCTGGGAAAGGAGAAGAGATTATCATCCATACATATTCTACATGGGTACCGACTTCTCGAAGTTGAAGTGTCCGGAAGTCTGGTTCGATATACTCCATGTACTCGATGTTGTCTCAAGGTCATCCACAAAAGTTGATGACCATCGCATCAATGAAATGATAGAAATAGTGGAGTCAAAACGTACCTCTTCTGGGAGATTCATACCCGAATCAGTCTGGATGGCCTGGAAGAACTGGGATTTCGGTCAAAAAAAGGAACCTTCTCGCTGGCTTACACTCCAGGTATTCAAGATACTCGGGAGGTACAGAGCTGGTGGCCCGGATTTCTCATGCATATTGACGGACAACGATGAGGGTGGCTCTTAGGAGCCGTTTTCGTCTTGCTCAATTTAGGCGAAATTCACCCTTTTTCAGTCATCTTTCCTTAGCATTTTTTTGGTTCAGTTACGATCTTCAATCCCGATGCGAAATCAACCTCTCTTGTATGACCATCCGCGGTAAATCATCTCTCTTGCAAACTGGAAAAACCGACTAACCCTTGGTGCTATACTCAGACGTATGACTTCAAAGGAGGTGTAAGCATGTTCAGAAAGATCCTGATTGCGGTAATCGTTTTGTCATCGGTATTGGTCTTTTCTACTCAGTTCAAGCGTACGGTAGAGGACAAAATCGTAATTGAACCAGGTGGTAACGCGGTAATTACCCGTACTGAATATGTCCCATCCTCTGATCTGGCAAAAGTATACATTCAGCACAGTGAAGCCCTTTCCGATCGCGAAGTGCGTGAAGAGGTTTTCAGTAACTTCTATGACGAAATCTCCAAGGGCTACTTCTTTCTCTACGCATCCGTACCTAACTTTGGAGACAGAGACATAGACATATCGGTCGATAAGAACGGCAACTACAAGAGTGTTATTACTATGAAGGTAAGCGGGCTAATCAAGCAATCGAAGGAGTTCCCGGGAAGTTACGAGTTCTCGAGCAAGAATTTCTCTGAAGAGAAGATAATGCTCAAGTACTTCGAAGACCTGATAGACGGTAAAGCATTTGAGACTGCCTTCCTAGGCTCCTCCAAGAACTCGCTCATTACTACAAAGACAACTACAATCGTTCTTCCGGAGGGATCGGAGATCTTCGAGTTACTATCCCCTCACGGCGACAAACCTCTAAAAGATTGGTCAATAGATCTGGGTGGGGGCACGAAGTTCAAGGCAAGTCTTACCTATGACAAAAATACGCTCACCCTTAAGGAAGAGACCACTACCGGAGGCGGTTCGCCAAGCAACCTAGTGAAATCCGACAACGAAGATCTAATGGAGAAGCTGAGAGATTATGCTGCCTTCACCGTTGTTTTCAAGAGTTCGAAAACTCGCGCGTTGACCGAACCGAAACCTTATGTCTTCAAAGAAGATTATTCCGGTTCGTGGAGCTTCTATGTTTCACATACATTCTCGAACGAGTTTTCGTACCAAACCTTGACAGTCGAGCCCGGATTGACCGCCACCTTAACATTCGGTACATCACTTCTGTGGGAGCACGAATGGAAGAAAGTCAGCTGGTGGAAATACAAATACGTCTTGAAGAAATTCCAGACAACTGTAAGTTTCAGCCCTTCATTGACGCCGTTCATTGAGGTCTCATCCGGAGCGGCGATCACAAAGAATTGGACAAAGAACATAACAACCAAGACCAAGTGGATAACCTTCTGGGTATCTTGTGTTCCGGTAACACTCGTCATGGAAGTCAAGTTCGATGCGAACGCTGAAGCTGGTATTTCCGGTGTAATAGGCTTCAATGCGTCGACAACACTCTCGGCAAACACAACGCTAACGGTCACGTATCAGAACGGTTGGAGCAAGAACGTTTCGTACTCAGCAAACTACTCTGGTCTCCAATTCAACGCGAACGCAAAAGTGAATGCCTGGGCCAAAGGCTCTCTCCCGCTAACTCTATCGGCATATGTCTACTATATCGCCGGTCCTTTTGTCCAGTTTGTCCCGTGGCTGAAAGGTGAAACCATTGCCTCGGCTGGAAGCACAACACAGGTAGGCTACAAAGTTACAGCAGGCTTCGACGTAAATGGCGGAGTGCACATGGCCGGATGGTTGAAAGACCTCTGTGACGGGATTCCAGACGTAAGTTACACATTCTGGAATAAGAGCTGGACTATTGCCAACTCGACCATCACTTTCTAGCTGCGAGTTGGCAGATAGAGGGCATTCAAGATTCGAAAGTGAAAGCGGTAGTCGGTTGACGTTACTCCTTTCACCTATAAGAGAAACCAACCAGTAGCCACATCTTTCTTTTGAAAACCTGCGTTTGACTTGCCGTTTTGTATAGTGATATCATTAGGTGCGTTTGCTGCAGACTGAAACACTTCAAAAACAAAGACGGGTCCACCAGGAGTTACCTGCAACTCGTAGAGAATATGCGAGTGGGGAATAAGACTAGACAGAGAGTTCTGGTTAATCTGGGGAGGGTAGATGATCTTCAGAACAACGGCCAGATAGATAGGCTCATTG
>NZ_JPGZ01000054.1:0-40779 GCF_003351125.1 Mesotoga sp. Brook.08.YT.4.2.5.2. | reverse complement strand
GGGGACCGCGTGCGGTGGGGGGTGTGCACGTCTTTGAGGCGCGTCCTCCACCGATCAGCATGGCCGAGCTTGATTGGATGTATTCGCTCTTCACGTCTTTAGTATGTCTGTACAATATGTACTTACCAGGAACCAACATCCGCTCTCTTGCGATTATTTCAAGCCAGCGGCCTTTGCAGTTCTCAAAGCTGGACGTGCACACCCTCCGCCACTTCGTGGCCCTCCTCCCTCAAGGGAGGACCTAAGATCATCATCCAAAGAGCTTGATAGGTCTTGAAGCTCTGCTCGGAGAACGGTGAACCGATAACGGACAACCATTTTCTTATTCAACTTGCATCATAGAACTTGGAGCTGATGATCAAGAACCTGGACACGGAGTGTCAACGATGAACCGCTCTTTTGCTCTTGATATTAAATCCCCTCTTGAGCGGGGGGGACCGCTTGCGGTGGGGAGTGTGCTCTTTGAAGCGCGTTTCAAATTGTACTCCTTTTGGATTATTCGTATCACATAGGGGTATCTGTATCTATATAAAAGAATACGATTACCCAGTCTTCACTTCATTTATCGAAGCGAAGATCTCGTCGAGACTTTTTCTCGGTTTCTCTCTTATCGAAATGATCTAGGGAATTAAGTGTGGGAGATGTTCATTTGATGCTTACATTGAAGGCATTCAAACTCTTACTCAATAATGTGTGGAAAAAGCCCGTCCTTTCGTCACTAAAAGTCACACTTATCTAAGGAAACAAGTTTATAATAGATATGTAACTATCTTTTGAGTGCGATTATTATTAAATTAACATAGATAACATTTATGTAAAGCACACATCTTTTCAGAAATCGTTTGATAACAGTGTATGCGAAGCTCAATGACTGCAGTTAGGATTTTTGGAATTATGGTAATCGTGGCGGCGCGCTTGGCAGTGATTCATTCCTTTGCTTTCAGCTTTGTTTTCTCGAGGATGAATCCGTTAACGGCTTGCCATTCTGTACACACCGGGGAGCGACAGGTGTCGCCGGAGGTTCTATGAGGCAATTTCCCGATCTTGTTAATTATATAGTGGACATGGTATTCGTTTCCGACATGGAAGCCAGTATAGTCTATGTAAACGATGCCGTTACAAACAATAACGGTTTCTCGAGAGAGGAGCTGCTCGGTAAGTCCTTGTCGACCATTGAAACAAAGATTACAGAAGCATCGTTCAGAGAATTCTGGTCGAAAGCCGCCGTCGGTACTTCTAGAACAATCAACGGCCAGCACTACTACGGAGACTGTGGTTCTGTTCCAGTCGAGATACATTCTATTCTGATTGAAGACGGTTGTGAAAGACTTGTCGTAAGCACTGTGAGAGATATAACACAGCGAAAGCGAGATGAAAAGCTTCTTGAAGAGAAGAATCTTCTGCTTCAGGCACTCGTAAATGCTCCAACCGAATCGCTGTTTCAGATAGATCCTTCAGGAAAGGTTATAACTGCCAATCAGATCCTCTCCAAGAGGCTTGGTACTGATCTGGAGACGCTGATCGGCAAGAATCTGTATGATTTCATCCCGCAAGAACTCGCCGAAGTAAGAAAGATCCATATCGAAGAGGTTCTGAAAACAGGAAACCAGAAGACAATGGAAGACCGTCTAGATGGAATTGTACTTAAAACAACCATATACCCGGTATTCGGAAGGAACGAGCAGGTCGAAAGTCTTGTTCTCTTTTCAGAAGATATAACTGCAAGAAAGAATGCTGAAGAGAGATTGAAGGATAGCGAGAGAAGAGCAAGTAAGAAACTCGAGGCGATTCTCGATCCCGAAGGCGAAATTGAGAATATAGAACTCGATTATCTACTGGATGTCGAGACTATCCAGTCTATCATGAACGACTTCTTCAAACTGACCAATATTGGAGTAGCGATCGTCGATACTCTCGGAAATGTCCTCGTCGAGACCGGTTGGCAGGAAATATGCACAAAGTATCACCGTGTGAATCCTGGGACTCTCAAGAACTGTCTTTACAGTGATATAGAGCTTTCGAAGGGCATAGAACCGGGAGCGTTCAAGCTCTACAAATGTGCCAACAATATGTGGGATATGAGTACCCCAATAATCGTGGGCAATACCCATATTGGAAATCTATTTTTGGGACAGTTCTTCATGGAAGATGAGAGCGTGGATTACGATGTCTTCAGGAAACAGGCGAGAAGATACGGTTTTAACGAAAAAGAGTATATTGAGGCTCTGGACAGAGTGCCCAGGTGGAATCGCGATACAGTCATGACAGCAATGACCTTCTACTCAAAGTTTGCACAAAGGCTCTCGAGACTGAGTTTTTCGAATATGAAGCTAGCCAAGGCTCTCTCCGAAAGAGACGGATTTCTTCAAATGATTGAAGAAAAGGAGAGCAGGTTCAGAAGATATGTTGAGAATGCCCCGGACGGAATATTCGTCGCAGATGAAAGAGGCAATTATACAGATGTTAACGAAGCGTCCTGTCTAATCACCGGCTATTCAAGAGAAGAGCTGCTGAAAATGAACTTCAAACAGTTGGCGGCTCCCGAGAGTCTTCTGGAGGCCGAAAACCATTTCAGGAGGACTGTCGAAGCCGGCGTGGCAGAAGGCATTACTGCCTTCGTTAAGAAGACAGGCGAGAAGAGATACTGGAATGTCAGAGCCGTAAGGCTCGACGATTCGAGCTTCATCGGGTTCACCAGAGACGTAACCGATCTCGTCATAAGCCAGGAGGCCCTGAAGAAATCCGAAGAAGAGAAATCACTCATACTTAACACAACTAAGGAAATAATAGTCTATTACGACACCGATCTTAACATAATCTGGGCGAACAGAGCTATGGCAGAGCTTTTTGGAACAAGCATAGAAAAGCTTGTCGGCATGAGCTGTGTCGATGTTTGGCAGCGTGGCAAGAAGTCCGATAACTGCATCCTGAGAAAGGTTCTTGACACGGGCTCTCAGGAAGTTGGAGAAATAATTACCAAGTTCGCCACAGCATTGTACATAAGGGCTTATCCGGTTAGGGATGCAGACGGGAAGATTACCGGCGTTGTTGAAATCTGCGAAGACATAACAGAAAGAAATCGACTATCTAGCAGCCTAGAATCAGCTTTCGAAGCTCTTGTTCGTGCCGCTTCGGACATTGTTAGCGCCAAGGATCCTTACACGGCCGGCCATCAGAAAAATGTGAGCGATCTGGCCGTGGCGATAGGAAAGAAAATGGGTCTAGATCATGAGACTTGCAACTGTCTTAAGGTTGCCGGTCTACTTCACGATATAGGGAAGATCTCAGTTCCTACGGAAATTCTGTCTAAACCAGGAAAGCTGAGCGATATTGAGTTCAGACTAGTAAGGGAACATTCGAAGAATGGCTATAATATACTCAAGGATATAGATCTTCCCTGGCCCATTGCCGATATAGTGTTACAGCATCACGAAAGACTCGATGGATCTGGTTATCCAGGAAGTTTGAAAGACGATCAAATAAGGCTCGAATCAAAAATAATAGCCGTTGCCGATGTCGTTGAGGCTATAACTTCCCACAGACCCTACAGGGCGGCCCTGGGAATTGAATTCGCCCTTAATGAGATAAAGGAAAATTCAGGCAGACTGTACGATCCGTTAGTGGTAAAAGTCTGTGTGGATCTGATCGAAGAAGGCTATACTTTCGAAAATTCCTAGGAAGTCTTTTTCTGCGCCATTTGGGTTTTGCTTATGCTTCCAGCCTGCTTCTATACTATCTGCTCTTCTATTCTAGAAGTGAAAGAACAGCACTTCCACCCTATCTGTTCTATTTATCTCCAATATCCTTGCTGGGTAACTGTGCTGTTTGGGGCTCCTGTTCAGAGTCATTTCGGACCTGATCCGGGATCCAGGGGTCTTGAGCCTCCCGCTGAAAGCGTCATCATTTCCTGCTGCTCTTATTCTCTCTTAACAGCGTACAGCGTTTTCTGCCCAAGCGGATTCTTTGCCCGCGAAGCAGAACTTGCCTTTGCGAAGCAAAGACTGGCTTCTGAATCCTCCCGCTGAAAGCGGCATCACTTCCTGGGATGATTTCCCCAGCATCACTTCCTCGCGCCAGCGAGCCTCACTTCCCGACGAAGTCGGCCTCGCCTCCTGCCGAAGGCAGCCTTGCGTCCACTGATGCTCCTCAGTGCATTGTGTCGGCCGATGTTCTTCGACGCCTTGCTTACCAGAGCTTCTCTGGGCAGTGGCTCTTCCCAGCGTTCAGCGGATCCCTGCCGCTCTTCACGAAATTGGTCTGACCATACTCCACGATCTGAGTTCGGGCGAGATTTCGATTTCCTTCGCAACGTAGAACCCAAAGGATTCATAGAAACCTAAGTTTGAAGGATTCTGCGTTTCAAGATAACAGGGAAGACCTTTTGAGTCTGCTTCATGCGCAAGAAGGCTAAGAAGTTGTTTGCCGATACCCCTCCCCTGAGAAGCTGGCGAAACAGCAATGAAAATCAGGTGAAGGTGATGTTCCTTTATGCATTCCTTGTGAACCCTCGAAATCGCCCTACCGACCTTCATAAGGCGATTTAGTGATCTTCCAGGAAATGTCAGCATCTTCAAGGCTCCGCTCCTTATCCAGACGCCAAGGCCCGGATCTTCTTTAGAGTCAATCCAGAGAATTATTCCGTTCATCTCGGATGAATCAAAGTACGCGGATCCTTTCTTCAGATAAGTCTTGAACATTACTCCATAGATCCTATTTACGTACTTTCTTACTTTCTCACTTAATACGTATTTGATCATCGGGTCATTAGCAAATGCTTCGGCAAGTAGTTCTATTGCCCTTCCGTGTTTTTTCGAGGAAACCTTAATCGGTTCGACCATACCATCACCCACTCTCAACTTTCCACTCTGTGAAGCGAAGGAATATACTACCGACGGAGTTATAATCTCAGGCAACACTCTAGAGCTGCCCAGAATACACGCTCTTTGTGATTCGAAGCCTCGGGATGAAATCGTATGTCCCACTCTTCTCCGCTCACATCGTCTCCGGACGAAAGGAGCTGGCCAAAGGCCACATTTCTGAACTTAGAGACGGCCATGAGGGCCGAAGCCTCCATCTCGACTGTTATGCACCCTTCGTCAATTCTTCTGCTGACTATCCGCTTAGTCTCCCTGTAGAAGGCATCGGTTGTCCAGGTCTTTCCCTTTACATAAGGTATAGACAGCCTTCTCAATGTAGATTCGATCATCTCGATCACACTCTTATCGACTGAAATCTCTCTTGAGGGCTCCACGTAATGGAATGAGGTCCCCTCATCCCTGACTGCCGATTCCACTACGATGATCTCTCCTCTCGGAATTTCTCTCTTCAACACTCCGCAGGAACCGCAGGCTACTGTCTTTCTTACTCCCAGGGCGATCAGCTCTTCATAGAAGCCCGCAGCGGATGGTGCTCCAAGTCCTGGATTCAACAGGGCAACTCTTTCTCCTTTGTGTTCGATCTCGTAGACGGGGAACAATCCTACCTCACTTCTCCTGTCAACGATCTTCTTCAGAAGACCCTTCTTCAAGAGACTCTCTATCACGCCCTGATAGAAGAGAATCACAGCTCTTTCGGGCATCTCAGGTATCGAGGAGATGACCTTCGTCGGTTCTATGACGGCCGGTCTTTCATAATCATGTTCCAGAATAGGTAAACGCTTCTCCATATACGCCCCCTCTGCGACTATTCTAGCAGCGAAGAAGAGATCGACAGTCGCCGAATGACCTGACACTTTTGTAACCGGAAGCTTTATAATTGTAATCAGTATAAACGAGGTGAAATCGTGAAGAC
Organism: Mesotoga sp. Brook.08.YT.4.2.5.2.; assembly: GCF_003351125.1. Taxonomy (NCBI): domain Bacteria; kingdom Thermotogati; phylum Thermotogota; class Thermotogae; order Kosmotogales; family Kosmotogaceae; genus Mesotoga; species Mesotoga sp. Brook.08.YT.4.2.5.2. The sequence goes on along the minus strand of NZ_JPGZ01000054.1, from coordinate 34,989 downwards.
TAGGTCCGCACTGATAGTGGTTCTTCTTATCGCAGTTATTTCATCGGCAGGATTACTGAACAACCCCGAGAACAGGTTCAAACTCGAGCTTGATTACGAGATCGGCTTCACGGGAGTGATCTTCCACACCATTCAGTTCGGTCAGACTGGAACAGTTCTGAACTATGTGAAGGACTGCGGGCAGGACGTTCTATTTCCGTATCAAAGGTACACCGCCGGACTGAGTATCGGCAAACACACGGTTCACTTTCTGTACCAGCCGCTCACCGTTCAGTCCAAGGTTCAGCTTAAGAACAACTAGATAGTCGATGGAGTCACCTTCCCCGCCGGAAGCGGAATCTTCTTGAACTACGGCTTCCCGTTCTACAGGGTAAGCTACACCTACGATGTCTTGAGAAAGGGCAACAGCTATCTTGGCCTCGGTCTCTCACTTCATTTGAGAAATGCCGACATCTACTTCGAATCACTGAACGGACCTCAGTTAATCGCGAACAAGAACGTCGGTCCAGTACCGATTATCAAAATTAAAGGCGAACTTTGGCTAGGCGAAAAGGCTTACTTCGCAACAGATATCGACGGGTTCTACGCATCCAGCAGGTTCATTAACGGGGCGGATTTCGACTTCGAAGGATTGGTCCTTGACGCTTCATTGAGGGTAGGGCTGCTTCTCACAGATTATCTCGAGACCCATTTCAACATCCGTTTCATAGGAGGAACTGCGAAAGGCACCTCCGAAAACGCGAGCAGCCCCGACGGCTTCACCGACAACAGACTTGCGACCATCAATTTCAGCATAGGCTTCCAGCTGAAGTAAGTTATTGACTTTAAGAACGCCGTCCTAAAGGGCCGGTCTTTTTTTATGTGGTACTCGATCTTAAGTTAAATTGCGGCTTCAGAAAAGACTCAATCTCGATCTGTATCCGTTCAGTAGTTCAGTCTTAATTGATGGTTGCCTCATCATACTAGCTCACCCGTATTCGAAATGTAATTTAACAAGAGATTTGCTATCAAAAGCATTTTTTGATATTCTAGTATCAATGTCATTGAGTGAGGTCAATATTATGGAACATTTTAAGGCTTTCAAAAAAGTGGACGAGATTTTCGAGCTGTTCTTTGAGCAAAGCAAATGGAGGCTTACCGACATAGTGGCCAAGCTAGGTTATCCCAAAGCAACTGTGCATCATATTTTGTCTGCAATGACTGAACTTGACTACCTTACAAAAGACAAGAGCTTCTACATGCTCGGAAACAGGATCCTTCAACTGAGTGGTCTCATGCGGAGGAACCTCGAATTCAGAGAAGTGGCTTTGCCGTACCTTGAGGAACTAAGGAACGAAATAAATGAGACGATTCATCTCACATCTCTGTTCAGAGATCAAGTAATTTATCTCGAATGTCTGCACCCAACGCATGCTCTGCGCCCCCATTCGACTGTAGGAGTTACTGCATCTATGTATTGTACAGGCGTGGGGAAGGCCCTGCTCGCATTTCAGCCGGATTCTTACATAGACGGTTATCTCGAGAGAGTGACTCTTGCGAGAAGAACGAAGAACACCATAACAGATAAGGAACAGCTCAGAAAGGAAATACAATGGATAAGAGAGCACGGATATGCGTACGACAGAATAGAACAGGAAGAAAGCATAAAGTGCATTGCCGCACCCATACTGGACAATCACGGAGTCGCGAAGTATGCCGTCAGTATTGCCGGGCCTTCTAATAGAATGACCGACGAAGCAATTGAAAGATATAAGGAACCCTTTTTGAAGACAATAGAAAAGCTGAACAAGCTGTTTATCGATTTCGAGACGTGAAGACTCGAAGAAGTTTGATTCTGCATTACTTCTAGGAATAACTCCCTTCTTTCAAGATCACCCCGCAGGAGAGAGATTGCTTCTGTTTAACAGTCATAATCAACCCAGATACTTCCCAGACGTTCATAAATGGTTTTGGAGATAACTCAACCGATTTGGTAAATTTAGATGTAGTTACCACATTGTTGAATGTTGTTCCATATTATTGAACTATTCAAACCATTTCCAATGCGTACTTTTTTAAGACGCAATCCATTCGTGAAAGGGGAATTGAGATGAAAAAACTGTTTGTTTTGATCGTTGTAGCCTGTATGTTTGTTTCGTTTGGTCTTGCAGCTACAACACTGGAAAACGTAGTTAAGAGCGGAAAGTTAACCGTTGCAACTGATATGACTGCAGTACCGATGCAGTACAGGGACGCATCAGGGAAGCCGACTGGGTTTACCGTTGAGTTGATGGAACTTGCTGCAAGAGAAATGGGTGTTGAACTGGTCTGGCAAGACGTGGCATGGGAAAGTCTTATTCCGTCATTGCTCTCAGGAAAAGTAGATATGATAGCAGCAAACATGTCCATGACTCTAACAAGGATGAAGTCGATAAGATTCTCCGATCCTTTCTTCCTGACAGGAATTGTCGCGATTGCTAGAAAAGACTCTCCTCTGGAGAGCTGGAGAGATCTGGCCGATCCTTCAGTCAAAATGGGTGCGACAATGGGTTCTGTTCACGCAGACTTCATTGAAGATGAATGGGGCAAAAAGGCGTCTCTATACGACAATCTTGCCGAATGGATGACTGATATCAAGTTGGGTAGAATCGACTCGGTTATGGACGACGAAATGATCTGTATTGAGTTAGTTAACAAGAACCCAGATCTGAAGATCCTTGATGGGTATGTGAGACCCGACACTTATGGACTCGCTTTCAGGCAGGACAAGGATTCCGACTCACTGGTTGAATGGTTCAACTGGTTCCTCAAGTGGGAGAAGCTGACTGGCGAGTACGGAAAGATCTACGAGAAGTACGTAGGCAAAGCCTGGGAACCTTCTTTCATTATTGACTAAGCCTGGAGAGTAGTTAATTCAAGACGAGATGGGGGCTAGCCCCCATTTCATTTTAGGAGTCGAAAGGGGAATTCTAATGGAACCAATTGTTCGAATCCGGGGTCTCAACAAATCCTTCGGAAAACTGCACGTTCTAAAAGACATCGAGCTAGATGTATTCGAAAGCGATGTACTGGTTCTTTGTGGACCGAGCGGTGCTGGGAAGAGCACCCTTCTTCGCTGCATAAACATGCTTGAAAACTTTCATGAGGGATCGATCGAAGTTCTCGGAAAAGACATTAAGCAGGCGAGAGCCAATTTGAGTTTTGTTAGAAAGAACACTGGAATGGTTTTTCAGCATTTCAACCTATTCCCTCACATTTCAGTAGTAGACAATGTTGCCCTGGCACCCATACTCGTAAAGAAGGTGCCCAAGGATGAAGCTCTTGAAAAAGCCAGGAAACTACTTGATCAAGTCGGATTATCTGCTAAGTACGATGCCTTTCCTCCTCAGCTTTCAGGAGGGCAAAAGCAGAGAGTTGCGATAGCGCGAGCTTTGGCAATGGATCCTAAACTAATGCTTTTTGATGAACCAACGTCAGCACTGGATCCAGAGATGATCAAGGAAGTACTGGATGTCATGACTAACCTGGCACGCGGAGGAATGACGATGATCATTGTCAGCCATGAGATGGGTTTTGCGCGTCAGGTTGCCAACAAAATCGGTTTCCTGGATGACGGGAAGATAGTCGAGCTCACCCCCAAGGATGAGTTCTTCAACAATCCCAGGAGTGACAGAACCAAGGAATTCCTGAGTAAGATACTTTAGGTGATATCATGCTTGACATGAGAATGATCTCACAGTATCTCCCTGACTTTTTTGAGGCCTTATTGGAAACATTAAAGGTAGCGGCCCTGAGCGGTGTCTTTTCACTTCTAATAGGAACAGTGGTAGGAATACTATCAACAATGAAATCGAAGTTCGCCATTATTCCCGTAGGAATATACACTGGATTCATCAGGTCGACGCCTCTGCTTGTGCAGTTGTACTTCGTCCACTATGGCCTTCCAATTACCGGCCTGATGTTAACTTCCTTTCAGAGCGCCATAGTTGCGTTTTCTCTGAACAGCGGCGCCTATATATCTGAGATAGTACGTGGCGGTCTCAACTCAATTGACAGAGGACAGACAGAAGCCTCAAAGGCTCTCGGTTTGTCGTGGTTCCAGACGATGCGAAAGGTAATCTTGCCGCAAGTTTTTAGAAGTATTCTGCCACCACTGATCAGCCAATTCTCGTATTTGATAAAAGACACAAGTCTTGCGGCAGTTCTTGTTATCCCCGAGCTTACTTATACTGCTCGAAAGATTGCCGCGAGAACCTATATGCCATTCGAATCATTCGGTGTACCGATGCTTATGTACTTTGGAATATATCTGATTCTTGCTCTTTTAAGCGGTATTATAAGCAGAAATCAGAAGTCGGGACAATCGGATGCGAAGCGATGGTTCGGTTTTAAGAAGGTGGTATGATGCAAGACATATCTTTATTGCAGCAAATATTCAGACTCGGAGTTGCCTTCCTCAATAACCTGGCTTTCCTTCCATTCGTTCTGGGTATCGGTATAGTGCTGGGAATTGCGATCGCCCTGATTCGCTTCCATCGAATCCCCGTCGCATCGCAACTTCTAGCCATTGTTGTAGAGATAATCAGGGGATCGCCCTTCTTGATAATCGTCTATGCTATCTACTTTGCGCTGCCGTACGTTGGAATTGAATTGGGCGCGTTTCAGACGGGAATAGTCGTTCTTTCAGTTACGGCAACGGCATATCTTTCAGAGGTCTTCAGAAGCGGTCTTATGTCTCTAGATAAAGGGCAGTTTGAAGCGGCCGAAGCTCTTGGAATGAACTACTTTCAAAAACTGATGCATGTAGTTTTGCCTCAGATCATAAAGAGTACCATGCCGTCAATTGTCGGCCAGATAGTAATGACAATAAAGGACACTTCGATTGTCTCACTCGTCGGAATGGTTGAGATCGTAAGAACCTCCAGACAGATAATGCAGTTGACTCTAAGTCCTTTTACGGCATTCAGTATTGTGTCTATGTTCTTCATACTTGTGTGCTATCCGCTAATTGTCGTATCTAAAAAACTAGAGGGAGGGAGTAACAGATGAAGTTTCAGCTCGAGTCTTCAAAGCTTGAGTTTTTCAGGCCCGATGCCTTTGGATTCATAAATGGCCTGAAGAAAGAACCACCAAAGCAGAAAATGATCAACCTTTCAATAGGTGCCCCGAACAGGCCCACCCCGAAATGGATAGTGGAGGTAATGAAGGAGAACCTGTCAAACCCGGCCTACCACACTTACCCGCCGCAGCATGGTGCTCCTGAACTATTGGAAGGTGTTGCAGACTGGTACAAGAAACGCTTCGGAGTAACTGTCAGGCCCGAAGAGAACGTGCTCGTTACGGTGGGAATCAAAGAGGCGATTTTCAATGCGCTTCATGCTTCGGTAAACGCAGGCGATTCGATCCTTGTTCCCGATCCCGGTTATCCAACCTATTTCGAAGCTGTTCTTTTCACCGGCGGGAAGCTTATCACTTACGATGGAGATGTTGATCCTATTGCTACTCTCGGCGAGATCGAGAGTCTTGCCAGGTTGCACAAGCCGAAAATGGTAATCGTCAATTATCCATCCAATCCCACCGGTAGAGTGGCGAGCAAAGAGTATTATGAGAGGCTCTCCGAGCTTTCGTGTAAATACGGTTTTGTTGTGATGAGCGATCTCGCTTACTCGGAAATCGCCTTTGACGGTCTGGAAGTGAACAGTTACTTCGAAGCACAACAGAATCTGGAACTTGGGCTGGAGTACTTCGCCTTCTCAAAGACCTATAACATGGCCGGATGGAGAGTTGGGGCGATAGTGGCCGAGAAACGTCTTCTGGACGCAGTGAAACTTTACAAATCGAAGATCGACTCAAATGTCTTTTACCCTATACAGCTCGCCGCTGCGGCAGCTTTGAAGTCTACCCCCGATTCCTATTATCGTGAGCTCAGAGGAATATATCAGGGCAGGCGGGATGCGATTATTGAAGGTCTAAAGGCGTCGGGATTGACTTTCACCGCTCCACAGGGGGCGATGTATGTATGGGTTTCCACTCCGGAAGGCACTGATCCCTGGAGTTTCACGGAAAAGCTCTACAGAGAGTACGGCATTCTTGTTGTTCCCGGAACCGCTTATGGTGCTAACGGTTCTAGGAAGGTTAGAATGGGCCTGGTACAGGAGCTTGAAGTAATGAAAGAGGCGGCCAGAAGATTGGCAGAAGGGAGATCATGGTGAGAAGATTACTTGAAGGGGTCGGTGTAGCTCCGCTGACTCCGATGAATGATGATGGTTCCTGTGTTGACTACAATGCAATAAAGTCTTATGTAGACTTCCTGGCTGAGAAAGGTGTCGACGGAATGTTTGTGCTCGGCACGACCGGTGAGGGGACGTCCCTCCCATTGGCGGAAAGAAAGAAGACTCTAGAGTCGTTCCTCGAGGCAAACAAAGGGAGAATGACGGTTGTTTCTCATTGTGGAGCTGCAGTGCTTGAAGATATTATCGAACTGCTAAAACACTCAAAGGAATGTGGAGCAGATGCGGCAGCAGTAGTTTCGCCTTTCTTTTTCAACCACAAGCAGGAGGAGCTCTTCAGTTTCTACGACAAGATAGCGGAAGCTGTTAGCGACTTTCCTCTGTACATTTACAACATTCCCTCTCTAACAAAAAACCCGGTTAGTGTCGATGTAATTGCCAGACTCCACGAAAAACATAAGAATATAGTCGGTTTGAAAGACAGCAGCGGCGATTTCGTAAATTCGTTGACCGTGATTCAGGCTCTGCCGTCGACGTTCAGTACGGTCGTTGGATGCGATGCGGCTTTCGTATCCGTTCTAATCGCCGGAGCCAGAGGCTGTGTTTCAGGCCCCGGAGCAGTCTTTCCGGAATTCTTCGTCAAGGTCCGCGATGCAGTGAAAGATGGTGACTTTGACAAGGCATTTGATTATCAGAAGGCTTTGACAAAGCTGACGATGGCAGTGGGAAACGGTGCGAATATTCCATACATGAAACATGTTCTAGAAAGAAGGGGTTTGAAAATGGGAGGAGTCAAGACACCTCTGAAAAACCTCACAGATGCGGAAATAGAATTACTTGACAATAATCTTGTTGCTGTTATGCATAAGATAGGCATTGATTTCTAGCTCTCTCAACAAAAGAAGCGCCTGGAGATCCTCCAGGCGCCTTAAATCATTTATCACAATATGACAGATTCGCCGTTCTTTATCTCTATGGAGCTCCCCTGCAAAGCTCCGAACTTTTCTATGGGTTCGCTTGCCACTATTCTTACTCCATCCCTCTCATAGAGGAACAGGGCGTGTTCCGTGTCATCTCTCTCGGAATTCTGTCTTATGGCCCATACGTTCTCATAGTCAGTAAGAAAAGCGTTAATGGATGTGTACTTATAGTTGGCAGCCACGAAGCCCGATGTGATTTCTAGAGCCGTCTTCGGCTCATGCCGCTCAAGATTACCGACGAGTATTTCGAAGTATCTCTGGGTATCTGTAGTTCCTTCGTCGCTTGCAAAATCATAAATCGTACCGTTGTGACAGAAGGCGTAATTCCTTCCCCTAACGGTTGAATAGAAGGGATGTACATGCTCTAGATTGACTGTGTATCCCTTCGATGCCTTTCTCGAGTGGATTATGCCCACTCTGCAAATCGGCATCTTCACATCACTCTCAAAGATCGCGCCCGAGCTATTGAATGTCTCTCTTCCTTCGCCGCGCACGGCATAACCCCAGCCGTCTCTGTGAGGACTTGAGATTCCCTTCTCGGAGATGCTGCTTAGAAGGGCAAATATCCAGCTTGTGTCGATATCTTCAACTGCTTTGAAGGCCAGCATTCTGCACATTTTTCATTCCTCTATTTGACTGACTCTGCTATCTCGAGAAAATACTTGTGAATTCTCAGATCATCTGTCAGTTCGGGATGAAAGGAAGCGGCTATCACTCTGTTCTGCCTAACAAGTACAGGCGAGCCATCGTAGCTTGCCAGAACTGCCACTTCTCTTCCTGTCGATTCAATCTTCGGAGCCCTTATGAACACAGCTCTAAACGGTTCCGCACCGATCTCATCTATCTGGATATCGGCCTCGAAACTGTTGATCTGTCTTCCGTATCCATTCCTTTTCACACTAATATCCAGAGCGCTTAAAGAGTCCTGATTAGAGACGTTTTCGATAGCCTTCGAGAGGAGAATCATGCCCGCGCAAGTAGCGAAGGCAGGCATTCCGCTCTTCAACCTCTCCTTAAGAAGCTCCCACATCTCAAATCTCTTCAGGAGTCTGATCATCGTGGTAGATTCGCCACCAGGCATAACCAGTGCTTTGACGGAAGATAGCTCCTTTGAATCCTTCACCCAAATAGCTTCCGCCCCCGCACTATTCAGAGCCAAAAGATGTTCCTGAATTGCACCCTGAATTCCGAGAACTCCTATTTTCAACTCTTACCAGCCTCTTTCTTCCATCCGGACTTCGAGAGTCCCGATCTCGAGACCGTCCATGGCATCCCCAACGTCTTCAGAGATTTCGGCTAGCTTTTCGGGGTTATCATAGTGCAGAACTGCTTCCACTATTGCCTTAGCCATTCTTGCAGGGTCTTTGGATTTGAAGACTCCCGAGCCGACAAAGACTCCATCGCAGCCGAGCATCATCATGAGCGCAGCGTCAGCCGGCGTGGCTACTCCTCCTGCGGCGAAATTGACGACGGGAAGCCTTCCCAGTTCTCTTACCTGACTGAGGATTTCGACAGGCGCACCGATCTCCTTTCCGTAGTGGACGAGCTCGGCATCATTCATCATCTGAACCTTTCTGACTTCTTCATTGACCGTTCTCATGTGCTTGACGGCTTCGATGATATTACCGGTACCGGCCTCTCCTTTTGTACGAATCATCGCGGCTCCCTCTGCGATTCTCCTAACCGCCTCGCCGAGATTTCTGGCTCCACAGACGAAGGGAACGGTGAATATCCGCTTGTCTATGTGATATCTGTCATCAGCCGGTGTAAGGACTTCAGATTCATCTATGAAGTCAACTCCGATGGCTTCAAGGATCTTCGCTTCGGCGATATGGCCGATCCTTGCCTTAGCCATGACTGGAATCGTAACGGAATCCATTATCTCTTTGATAAGGCCAATTTTGGCCATCCGGGCTACTCCGCCTTCTTTTCTTATATCTGCCGGTACTCTCTCAAGAGCCATTACTGCCGTGGCGCCGGCATCCTGAGCTATCTTTGCCTGCTCGGGATTCGTGACGTCCATGATTACGCCGTTCTTGAACATTTCAGCGAACCCTTTTTTCACTGTCCAGGTTCCCTTTGCTTCCATTTTCAACACCTCTCCTCTTTATCGTTGTTCCAATAGTTGCTCTCTACTCTTTCCAATCCTGGAGCATCTTTCTTCCCTCTCCCGACTTTTGCGCAGGGTTTTCCTTCGACCTCCACGATATCTGCCGTGAAGTCCAGCTTGTTTTTCAGTAGAGACGAACCAACTCCGTAAACATCTGCTGGAACATTGAGCTTTTCGAAGAGATCTATCTTCTCCGCCGTGAAACCGCCCGAGACGACTATCTTCAAATCTTTCATTCCGCACCTGTCGAATTCCCTTCTAGCCCTCCAGACCAGTTCGGGACAGACTCCCAGGGAGGAAGCGTCTTTCGGGACGACCGAAACGTCTCTCAAACTGCCAGACGTATCGAATCTCACGCCCCATATCTTTCCCTTTCCCGGACCTATAACAACCGAAGGGTCGGTCTTGCCAGGTACGAAATCCTCACCGGTCTCGGCCTTGTAAGTGCGGGCAACGCAATCGACCGAAGTTCCGATTACGTCGTTGTCCCAATCGACCAAGATTATTCGATTGACTCCGCCCTCTATGTAACGATCGAAAGCCATTGCGGCCTCGGCCGTATCGCCTTTATATACTGCGATAAGCGCGTGAGGTATCGTCCCCATGCTCTCAACGCCCCAGTAATCTGCATTCGCATCGGTAGAGACTCCGAAGGCCCCGGCCTTGAGCGCCGCGTATCCGTCCGTTGCTTGAGTCCAGAAATGATCGAATCGCGCGCTGAAGAAGAGTATCTCCTTGCCTCTGGCGGCCTTCACGACGGACTTGACGGCAGTCGCAGTTGAGGAGGCTCTCGCAATAACACCCAGCAATATGGTTTCGAGATACGAGAAATATCTGGGGTCGCCTTCTATCGTCATAACAGGTTCCATATCCTTTGCTTCATCACCATCATACAAGGCGCGAACTTCGAGTTCTGGCCATTTGTCAACCCAGAGATCATTCAGCTTCATCTTCAGATCCCATTTTCGAGCGGTCAGCTCCACCAGTCCATGCCGATTCATCTCCCAGGCTGCGTGGTTGACTTCCTTCTCAATCTCTAATACCTCTTCGAAGAGCCTCTTCGCCTCTTCTTCATTCGAGTAATAACCGGTCCCAAAACGAAGAATGGCGAGCGCTTCGTCAATTCCCACTATTGTCGCGTCTCTTCTCGGGAAGAGCTGGTATAATACCCTTGATTTCTTATCTGCCTTTTTGAGGACTTCGACAAGTCTCGTGAAGTATTTGTCAGAATAGTATCCGGCTCTCATCTTGTCAATCGGTACTTTGAAGACCCTCGGGTCGATTCTGCACTTATCCACGGAACGCCCCCTGTCTCTACCCTCATTCGCGAGCGAAAATTCCGGAGAAATATATCCGGTAACCTGATTATATAATAATAAGTCACTTTCGGCTCGCGACCGCTGCTGATCCCCATGAATCAGACAAGTCCAAAAAGAAACCGGCCACAAGGCCGGTTCCCAAGACGTTATCTGCTCTATATCCAGTCTATCGATATCTTTGACATATCCGATTTCACATTGATCTGACAGGTCGTTACTGCCTTATCTATGTTGGTCGAGACATAGCCCTTTTCTCTCTCCATAAGATTGTTGAAATTGCTCCAGTTCAACTCTCCTTCGTGAAGAATGCTTAAAGCAACGTCTTTGGGAGCCCTTATATTCAGAGAAGTCACTTCACAATCTATATCCACGATCGAGTCTCTCAGTTGGGATGGGATTATAGACAATCTGGAGAGCGATGTCTTGATTGTAGCCCTATCCAGATTGAGATTCGAAAAATCAAGAACTGTATCGGCTCCATCAAGCGTAGCCTCGACCCTTACAACCGGCTCCGAATTGACTTCGATGTTCATTCTCGACTTTGACAAGACACTTGAAACACCGGACTTTGCTTTGCACCTCGCCCTTACAATGCCCTTTCCCTTATCCATATCGTATTTCAGATCCCCGTTAAAGCTCATTCTATCGAAACTTACGTTTGCATCAACTCCGTTGGATGTGTTGTCCATAAGCAGCACCTTCGTAAGGTTAGCATCCAGTTCAATATCTAGTTCGTCGAATTCTTTGGGTCTTGACATATTGAGAATCTGTCTGGTCGAGCTCGGCGCCTTTCCAAGCTTGAAACTCTTCTTGAAAAGCGTCACTACACCCCATCCCACTATGTAAGATCCAATCATGGCTACAATGAGTTCCCAGAAACCCCATCCTCTGAACCCTTTGATAATATTCCAGCCTATCAGAAGGTCAATAACGAGAATTCCTCCGAATATCAAACTACCCATATGTTCCGACTTAAATCTTCTAAACACCTTAAGCCCATGATAGATGAAGACAATGGCAAAGAAGATTTCAATTGTGAAGGCAAAGCTCGGTATTATATGGGTTACCGAAAGAATGATCAGTATTCCCAGGAAAATCGCAAATAGTGCTCCAAATCTCATCTCTTATCACCCTCTTCCTTTAGTCAGGTCGATTTCGGTTTTTCAGGTGCCTCTGGCTCTTCGGAAGACTCTTCGCTTTCAGCATCTTCCTCTGTCATTACTACATCTACTGAGTCTTTAAGCTTCTTAAGCTCCTCGTCGACTTCTAGCATCTCTTCAATCTCCTTTTCGGAGTATCCAAGTATTCCCAGCATCTCGACAGCATACTCTTTCGTAAGTTTCCCTTCTTTGAAAAGCAGAAGTATCTTCTTGGTCTCCTGATCCTGGAGATTCTCTTCCACGGTCGCTCGATCGGATCTTCGCTCTTCCGAAACCTTTGGTGCCGTCTCAACCTTGACTTCTTTGGCAGGCGTTCCCCTGTACTTGGCATTTATAATGAGATCTCCCGACACGCTGCTCATTTTCAGATATTCCTGTGGCTCTCCGTTTCCCGACCTGTAATGCTTCTTGTCTACTTTAACAAGTCCTACGTCAGAGGAGACCTCACCGCTTACCGATGAGATAGCGGCATCAAATCTTGGCTCATCGGAATAAGAGATAATTGCATCCCCGCTTACCGTAGAAACACTTGTGTCTCTTTCCATCGGAGGAAGCCCCTTTATGTTCAGATCGCCAGAAACTGAGCCAAATTTACCCCTTCGGTAGTTCGAAGCGACGAAAGTCAAGTCTCCGCTTACTGTGCTGAAATTGAACTCGTTCATCGAACAGTTCTCTATCTTGACATCACCGCTGACGTTGTTTATCTTAAGGCCTCTAAGATCAAAATCGGTAATACTTATGTCGCCGGAAGCGTTGTTTGCATCAAGTTCCTGGATGCTTCTTGGCACCAGAAGCCTTATATTCTTGACATCCGCTCCGCCGTCAAAGAGATTCTTTATAAAAGGAATATTGATGTTAGTACCCTTCTGGAATCTTATCGTAAGCTTCTTTCCTGACCTTTCGGCTTCGGGAACATAATCGTTCGAATCCACTTCGACGTACGCAATCACATTTCCCTCTTCAACAAGGTCGATCTGAAGATCCGCGCTAGCCGAGGTTGTCTTCAAAATCTCAATACCTGAGCTGTCGAATTCAAACTTTTTCTCCACGACCATACCTCCTCAATCCTCTACCTTTATCGTTACTCTCTTGTCCTCGGTTTCAATTTCAACCGACTCTCTAGTCTTGATTACCTCTTCAAGCACTTCCTTGAGATTGTAGTCTACCACTCTTCCACCGATTCTAAAATTCGCGTCTTTTTCTTTAACGAAGTTTCCTACAAACCTTGCCAACCTAACGGGTAACTTAATATTTGCTTCCACTTTTCCGGTGAAGTTATCCACAACCTCTATGGTGAATTTCCCTCCTGACTTCACTTCTTCATATGATTCAAAGAACTCCTCTAGCAAGTCCCTGCCCTGCTCGGGAGAAACCTTTCCATCGGCAACGAGCTTCAGGATCTTTAAGACTTCTTCTCTATCCACTTTGATCACCTACTTCTTTTTTCTGACTTTTCTTAACATCTCAAGGGCTTCATCTGGCTGTAGTTCTCCGGATTCAAGTCTTTCAAGGATTCTTGAAGCCTCCTCCCTATCTTTGTCGACAACCTGGTAGCCCATTGCCCTAACAATATCCTCGAGTCTGTTTCTAGCCGTCGGATAGGAAATATCCAGTTCCTTCTGAACCTCGGATAGATTGCCTCTATTCTTGATGAAAGTCTTCAGGTAGTCGAGCTGCTCGGCAGATAGCTTCATGATATCGTCAAGCTCAAATCTTCCCCTAATCGTTGTGCCACAACTATCACACTTGTACTCTGTGATCGTCATCTTCCCTCCACAGACGGGACAGTTGCTAATTGAGTATTTCATCGGTCCACCTCCAAAACATAAGTTGAACAAATATCACCTTCAACTGAGTTCATTATACAATTTCCGACTCGAAAAGTCAAACTATAACTTAAATATATTTAGATCCACTTCAATTTATTGTATTAGACTTCAATTAATTCAAGATAAGAGTTGAGTCCGTTTCGTTTATTAACTTTCGTAAGCGTTATCTGAAGGGATAGCGAAAGTCATATGAGCCTCAATTTCCAATAAAAGCCTCATTCCCTTGGAACTAAGACTTCGACATTGATCGACACTCATATTTTCGATTACTTACGAAGAACTATTGCTGTTCCAAATGAATTAGTATGGAAGTACATAGAAAAACATCATCATGAGAAAGGTGAGATTACCGAGCATGACCAGAATATGCCAGAGTTCATGGTTTCCGAATTTCCCTGGAAATGGGTTCGGTTTCTCCCTTATGAAAATCACTGCGCCAACCGTATAGAAGGCGCCGCCGAGAAGCAGCAACAGGATGGCAGAAAGCCCCAACCTTATATACACACTGTAAACCAGCGCAAGCGAGAGCCAGCCCATTGAGAGGTATCCCGCCATTGATAACCAAAGGGGCATCGTGGAAAAGAATACCGACTTCAGCACGACGTTAAGGATGGCAAGACTCCATATTATCACGAAGACCGTCCAGCCAACCCAACCGCCGACGACAACGAGACAGAAAGGCGTATAGGTGCCGGCGATGAGAAAGTATATCGCAGTGTGGTCGAGGATAGCGAAGACCTTGAAATACTTTCTAAACCATAAGAAAAAGTGAAGGAGTCCGCTAAAGGTCATTGAGACGACTACGGTTGTCCCGTATATCGCGAAGCTTACAAGATGTAACCATTTACCCTGAATAGCAGAGAAGACTATCAAGAACACCAGCCCGGCAAGTCCGAGAGCCGCTGCCACTATATGACTAATCGCATTGAATCCTTCATTTGAGTTCTCGCTCGTAACCATGGGGTCGAGTTTTCGGCCTTCTATTGTGCTCACGAAGCTTCCTTTCTGGAAAAGTATTTGATCATCTATTATAGCCCAGCCCGCGCTTCGCGACAAAGAGGAAGTATCCAGCATCAGTACTCTGTAACGGTGCATCGAAATGGAAACTACTCGATAAAGAGAACAGTAAGGGGAGACTCTCTGCCATTTAATGGATGAGAGAGGAAGGCGTGAAATTGAGATAATAGAAACAATGAGATCAATCCAGGGATGTTTCAGGAAGGTGAGGGGAGCGTGCCTTCCGGAGCTGTGCCCTATTAATCCTCCGGGAGCCGCATCATAGTTGAAGAAGTCTTTTGAGGTTATCGGCGGCTCTTATGAATAGCGGGCAGCGGCCTTAACGGCTTCGATCAAATTCGTGGGATCGGCAATTCCCCTTCCCGCAATGTCGAAGGCCGTTCCGTGATCTACGGAAGTCCTCAGAATTGGCATTCCAAGGGTAATCGATACGGTCCTATCGAAATCCAGTGTCTTCGTTGCTATGTGGCCCTGGTCATGGTACATAGAGAGAACTGCAGAAAATGCGCCTCTTCTTGCCATAGAGAAGATCGAGTCTGCCCCTATCGGTCCGAGGACATCAATCCCTTTCTGCCTTGCTAGCTCAACGGCGGGAATAATTTCATCGAGTTCCTCGCGCCCGAAGAGTCCACCTTCTCCGCCATGTGGGTTCAAGGCTGCAACACCAATCGGCCTTCGCTGCTCGATGTCCAGCTGCTTAAGGGCTGCGTCACATCTAACTATATAATCGAATATTCTGTCTCTCTTCACCATGCGACAGGCCTCCATAAGTGAAACGTGTCTGGAAAGAAAGAAGACTCGTAGCTCACCGGCTATTTCAAACATCGTCAGCGGGTCTCTCGCCCCCAATAGCGAGCCCAGAATCTCGGTATGTCCTGCAAAGGGAACTCCTGCAGCCTTGATGGACATTTTGTTAATCGGTGCAGTCGTAATTGCAGAAATCTTTCCCTTTTGCGCCAGTTCCGCAGCCTTCTCGAGGTATTCATAGGCGGCCCTTCCGCATCCACCGCAGATCTTTCCGTAATCGGGTAGGTCATCAGCATTCCCCATGTCAATCAACGAGATATTGCCTGAAGTTGATTCCATCTCTTCATTTAGGCCCTCAACCAAAGTTATGCCAAGCGACAGCTTATTTCTGTAGATCTCTCGCTGAATGATCTTGCGGTCCCCAATAACAACCGGCCTGCAGATCTCGAGGATTTCCCCGTGTGCTATAGCTTTACAGACGATCTCGGGGCCGATGCCTGCGGGGTCGCCAATAGTGATCGCTATCAAAGGTTTTCCAGAAAGCCTTTCCGGTAGAACCGGCTTTTCCATAGGTTTCAGAAGCAATACTAACCCCCGTGCATTGTAGACGCGTTCGTTTCTATCCCTCTCCGAATATCTCTGTCCTTATTCCCGTCATGTACCAGTTGAGAATGTCAACACAGATCTCGGCTGCCAGTCTATTCTTCTCTGAAGCGGCAAAAGAGAGCTTTGCGCCCAACGAGGAGATGAGATCGAAACCGCAACAGCTTCCTTCATTCTTCATGAATTCGGCGATTTCCCCCATTCTTTCGAAATCATCGGCAACAATTGCTTCTTTGAGGGATTCAACGTCACCATGCCTTCTTATCAAGAAGCTGTCAACAGCACCCGCCATACTTGCTTCAATGGTAACCGTCACTCTCTCCATCAGTCGCCTCCGGCAGAAAATAATCTAGTAACTCTTTCCAATATCCGCGGTCCTGTCAGAACCATATAACGATTCTATATGATTATCCTGATATTATGAAGTCTTGTTTTCACCTGAACTATGTGCTTACCGATAGAGCAGTCGAAAAACGCCAAACTTGCTCTTCAAACTTCCTCCAAACGCTCTCGATCTGTTCGTCCTTTCGTAGTCAATGTTTAGGTAATAGAGAACAACGAAAGTAATTACACCCATCTTCTTTCGTTGAGGAATGCCTAACGCCAATTTTTAGCATTGAGCTCCAATGATCGTGCCTGTTCAATGCTAATTATTGTTTTTTTCGCTTAGACATATATTGTATAATCATACTAACAATATCATTCGCCGATCCGGGATAGCCCTCTTGCTGACAAGACAGAATGGTTTATCTATGCGTTGTATGTGTCACTCAATAGATTCACGATAGCATAACAAGTAATGTGTTCTCACTTTAATTTGTTAGGAGGCGAAAGATGAAGAAATTCTTGCTAGTCGCTTTAATTGCGATTCTCGTAGTTAGTGCGTTTGCCGGTAAGGTAACGATCTGGAGCTGGCGGACACAAGATGCTCAGGTCTGGAGAGATGTTGAGGCCGCACTCAGGAGTCAGGGACTCAACATAACGATCGAATTCACAGCCTTTGCTCCGACGGAATACGATTCAAAGGTAGCTCTCGCTCTGCAGACCGGTGAAGGTCCAGATATTGTCTACTCCAGAAGACTTCCTGGAGGAAGAACTCAGGTTCTAATTGAAAACGGGCTCTATCTTCCGATCGGTGATTTCACGGACATGTCGAACTTCCCTCAGGCTTCGCTGAACTCCGTTACATGGGAAGACGAAGTTTATGGAGTTCCTTTCGCAGTTCAGGTGGTCGGAATATTCTACAACAAGGACTACTACGACCAGTTCGGACTTGAAGAACCTGAAACCTGGGACGAACTAATCGCTAATGCTGAAGTGTTCAAGAAGAACGGTATCACCCCATTCTTCCTTTACGGAAAGGAAGCCTGGGCGCTGGCAATGCAGCATGCGATGTGTGGCGTCAGCATTCTGGGACCAGACTGGATAAAGGCGCTCACTGATGGCGAAACGAACTTCCTGGATCCAAAGTTCACCGACCTCAACAAGAAACTTAACGACCTCAAAGTTTACTATCAGGATGGATTCATGGGTAATTCGACCGTAGATCAGGATGCTGCTTTCGCATTTGGACAGGCTGCAATGGTGTTCTACGGAGCATGGGGCTACCAGACATGGAAGGATCTCAATCCCGATCTAAATGTCGGCTACTTCATGGTTCCTCCGGAAACAAAAGACCAGACACCTTACGCCTACACATATCTCGATGGAGCGATCGCTTTGACATCAAACGTCAAGAATCTCGAGGACTCAAAAGAGATCATCAAATTCTGTGCCACTCCTGAATTCGGTACGATATTCGCCGGAATCACTTACAATATTCCTGCCGTTGTTGGCGCAGAAATCCCGCCTGATCCTCTTCTAGAAGAGGTTCTTGATGTTTACAACAACAACGCCTCTCCATGGGTTTACTGGGTAGGCTCTGTATTCACAACACAGAAACCTTCTCTCTATGACGACGTTCTTAGCCCAGGAATGCAAGCTCTTTACGCAGGGCAGCTTACTCCCGAAGGACTCTCTCAGATGGCTCAGGACGCTATTTCTCAGTGGTACCCGCCTTTGATGAACAAGTAATCAGTTAATTCTTCTCTTCCCCGCCAGCCAGCGGGGAAGAGTTCATTGAGGAGAAACGAAGATGCAGATTAAACTTAGATACCTTCTTGTTTTCATCTTACCTGCCCTGATTCTGTACTCTATGTTCATAATATACCCACTGATCGACAGCCTCATACTGAGCTTTTTCAGCTGGTCTGGTGTAGGGCCGAGGACCTTCGTCGGTTTAAAGAACTTCCGTACGCTTTTTACCGGAAGCTTTTCCAAAGAACTGTTCAATGCATTCTCACATAACGTTTATTTCTTCATCATGCTTGTAATCTTTGAGCTGGGACTCGGATTCCTTATTGCACTTATGCTGGCAAGCAAGATAAAGGGAGCCGGAGTGTTCAGAGTGGTCACATACATTCCGAATATGATACCTCTGGTTCTTGTGGGATTCATGTGGGTGCTCTTCCTGAATCCTCAAGCAGGCCTTGTTAACCAGCTTCTAAAACTTGTAGGGCTTGGAAGATTCGCACAGCCCTGGCTGGGTCAGGCAAGTACGGCTCTCACGACGATTATTCTGGTGAATGTTTGGCGAAATCTTGGGTTCTATGTACTCGTTATTCTCGCTGCGATACTTGATATATCGCCTGAATTGATAGAGGCCGCTTACATTGATGGTGCCAACAACTGGAAGATTACGTGGAGAATAATATTCCCTCTGACGTTTTCAACTTTCAGAACGCTAGCAATTCTCATTTTCATATGGAGTTTCAATATATTCGACATGGTATACGCTCTTGTGGGCGTACAGGCTGGTCCTTACAGAACTACTGACGTTCTCGGGACTCTCTTCTACAGGACGGCTTTCGGAGGACTTGGCAGCGGGGCAGTCGACATGGGACTGGGAGCTTCGGTAACAGTCTTCATCTTCACCATAGTTATGCCCGTCTCGATTCTGTATGTATACATTGTCGAGAAGAGACAAAGGAGTGCTTGAAACATGCTGAAGCTAAGTCTTTTCGGAAAGATAATCGTCTACTTCCTTCTGGCCGTCTACTGCCTGGTCATACTTGTTCCTTTTTTCATGATGATTTTGAACTCTCTCAAGTCGATGAGGGAGATCTATCTTCAACCCTTCTCCTTTCCGTCAAAGGTTATGTTCGAGAACTATTCAAAGGCCTGGCAACAGGCCGGTATAGGGACGGGCTACAAAAACAGTCTGATTGTTGCCGGAACCTCGGTAATTGGAATTGTTATAGTATCCTCTATGTTCGCCTATGCAATTTCTAAGTATACCTTCAAGGGAAGAAGATTTCTCTTCATTTACTCGATGCTAGGTCTGGCCTTTCCGGCGAGGCTCGCAATAATCCCCATATTCATACTACTGAGAAACTTTCATCTCACGAACTCTCTGCTTGGACTGATTCTAATCTACACCTCCGTAAATATCCCTTTCTCTGTCTTTCTTCTCAAGAATTTCATTGACGGGGTTCCGAATGAGCTTTCTGAAGCAGCCAGAATCGATGGAGCTTCTCCGATGCAGATATACTGGAAGATTGTACTTCCACTGGTCAAACCGGCTCTCTCCATAGTATCGATTGTCAGTTTCGTCAATGTGTGGAACGATTTCTTCTTCCCACTGATCTTCATAACCGACAGATCCAAGGCAACTATAACTCTCGCAGTCTCGATCTTCTTCGGTGAATACGTCAATCAGTGGCACCTCCTCTTCTCGGGCCTTACTCTCGCAGTGGCCCCGACGATAATACTCTTCTTGTTGTTCTCAAGGCAATTCATAACAGGTATGACGCAGGGAGCTATAAAGTGAGGTGTCTGGCGTGAAAGTGAAGCTTGGAATCGACTGTCTTCTGGCTGGAAACCAGCTGAGGAGTAAACGGATCGGTTTGTTAACCAATTCCAGCGGTGTAAATGGAGATTTACGAATCAACGTTGACCTGTTGCTCAGTAACAGATTCAACATCGTGAAGTTGTTCGGTCCCGAACATGGAATCTCGGGAGCCGCGGCAGATGGAGTAAGTGTAGCCAATGCGGTCGACCCTAAGTACGGCATCCCAATCTATTCGCTCTTCGGAGATGTCATACGTCCTACAGAAGAAATGCTTTCGGGAATTGACTCCTTTGTTTATGATATCCAGGATGTCGGACTTCGCTTCTATACATACCTCTACTCTCTTGTATATTCGATGGAAGAGTGTGCAAAGCGGGGAATAGAGGTAGTTGTTCTCGATCGACCCAATCCTCTGTCCTGCAAAGTCGTCGGCCCAACAATTAAGAAGAGATTGGACAGCATCGTTGGTGGCTACGGTTTGGCTCTGAGGTACGGTATGACAGTGGGAGAAGTTGCGAAGTACTTCAACAAGGTTTTTGACATCGGCGCAGATCTGATCGTAATCCCCATGGAGAACTACGACAAAGACATGTATTATGATGAGACCGGCCATCTATGGAGTACTCCCTCTCCAAATATACCTTCTCTTGAACATGCGATACTATACTCGGGCTTCTGTCTCTTCGAGGGCACGAACCTATCCATGGGGCGCGGCACTGTTCATCCATTCAAATACATAGGAGCGCCATGGATTGACTCCTCATCGCTTTATAAGGAACTGAAAAAGCATGATCATCCCGGTGTTGCCTTCAGAGAGAGGAGTTTCATTCCTAGGGCATTCAAGTTGCACGACCAGTCTTGTAATGGTCTTGAGTTCTATGTTGCCGATAGAAACACCATTAAACCCTTGGAACTTGGTTTAGACATAATCGCCACTCTAATAAGATTGTGGCCAGAGAAATTTGACTGGGATGTGCATTATCACGGGACCAGCATCCCTCTAAACAAGATGTGGGACGGCAGATACCATTTCGACCTGATAATGGGAGAAGAAAGGTATAGAGAAGAGTTGCTGAAGGGAGCAACTTCAGCAGAGCTTTCCCGTCTATGGGAAGGTGAACAGAGAGAGTTTGAGAGTCTGATCGAAGAGTTCAGGATCTATTGAGTTTCTCAAATGCCTGTTCTGCAAGGATCTCATCCACGTTCCCCGTGAAGAGTGAGGTCTTGTGGTTGTTTATCATCTCCGAGAATCTCTCGTTATAATAGGCGGAGGCAAATGAGCCGCCAAATGTGTGGATTGTATCGACCTCACCTGTTCTCTCAAGAACGTTGAGAGTCCTTTTTGCCAGTATCTCTATTCCCTCATCTGCAACTCTTTTAGTCAGTTCCGAAGGGTCTTCTAGAGCAACTCTGCTGAATGAGGCGATCTTCGTTTTCATATCAGGCAGAAGCGTAAGATTGACAAGTTCCTCAATGCTCTCCATCTCAAAGAATTCTACAAGCCGGTCGAAAACGGGATCGTGAGGAATCAATCCATCTCTATACTTGAGCGCTGCGGTGATCAACTTCATGGAAATCCAATAGGCGCTTCCCTCGTCATCGAATATGTGTCCCCAGCCGCCAGACTTCACGGCTTCTCCCGCATAGTCATGACCGTAAACAGTAGAACCGGTTCCAGAAACGACAACAACACCTCTTCCTTCGCCGACTGCCGCTCTGTAAAGTCCCTCGATGTCCATAATCACTTCGATGCTAGCTCCTCTGAAAACCGATTCCAGCGCCTGAACGAGCTTTCCTTCGCGAGTTCTGTCTCCCGCACCGGAGAAGGCAGCGACTATCACATCCGGGACCCATATGTCGTCGCGAACTAACGAGAAAATCGATATGAGATTGCTACTGCTGACCGCAGTTATATTAACCCCGGTGCCGTAGTTCTTTCTTATCTTACCTTCACTTGAGATTGCAGTGACTCTAAGATTAGTTCCGCCTCCGTCCATCGCGATGATTTTCTTACTCATTCTACTCTCCTCACAACTTTTAGTCTGTAGCGATCCCCTCTGTAAACAGATCTGACCACTTCCACACATAGATTCTTATTGGTAAATGTCTGTCTCTCTCTAGATATTGCGTAGCTGTCCTCTTTGACTTTTAGATGCTTCGCCTCTTCTCTCGACAACCTGCAAACCTCGATGTTCTCCTGGGCATGATCGAGGACAATGGAAAACTCGTTTTTCAGAATTGCGTAGAGCGATTCTTCACTCATATCTCTATTCACTATATTGAGAATCCTTATATCTGCCAGCGGATTGAGGTAGGCTCTCTCAATTCCATACGGTTCATCATCGAGATACCTAACTCTTTGGAGCAACACTACCATACCGTCCACGGGAATACCGAATAGCTCTGCGATCTCTACAGGAGGAACGATGAGACCGTCTTTCAATACTATCGACTTCGCTTTGCGATTGTCTCTGGCAGCTTCTTCGGTGAATCCTGTGAGGGTACTGATACTTTCCTCGTGTTTTTCTTCGACGACGAAGGTCCCCCGACCTTTAGAAGACTCGATAACGGATTCTCTCTTCAGTTCGTCGAGCGCTCTCCGCAGCGTCAACCTGCTTACCTTGAACTCGCCGCAAAGCTCCTTCTCAGTAGGAAGTTTCTTTGAGTAAACGCCTTTGCCTATTCGCCGTTTAAGCTCTTTGTAGATTTGGTAGTAAACCGGAGCTCCAGCCTCTCTCACTTCACTTCTCCAAGTTCTTTTAGAGCCGAACGCACATGGCCTCTGTTACGCTTCAAAGATTCCTCGCACTGACCCTTCCCGAGCCCCGTCAGGGCCATGAGAATCGCAAGAGGAACCTCCCTGCCGGAGGCATCGAGTATCTTCGCGGACTCTTCATAAGAAAGGTCACTGATTTCCGAGATTATTCTTGTTGCACGATCGACCAGTTTTCGGTTAAGAATCTTCACGCCTATCATGTAGTTTCCGAAAACCCTTCCTACCCTGACCATCGTTATAGTGCTTATCATATTCAGGACCATCTTCTGAGCCGTCCCAGCCTTCAATCTCGTGCTGCCCGTAACTACCTCCGGACCGGTTCGCACGGCAATAGTGACATCTGCTAGCTCCGCAAGGCGAGGATTCCCTACGTTACATATGATTATCGTTCTTGCTCCCTGCTTTCTTGCGTGTCTCAGTATTCCTTCAACGTAAGGTGTCCGGCCCGAAGCCGAAATCCCGATTACAGCATCTCTTTCAGATATAGCGACTTTCTCAGCCTCTTGCTCTCCAAGTTCAACACTGTCTTCGGCGTGCTCCACGGGGTTGGCAAGAGCTTCCTGTCCTCCAGCCATAAGTGTCACGAATAGCTCCTTTGAAACACCGAAAGTCGGAACGACCTCCGCAGCATCCAAGACTCCTAGACGGCCACTGGTACCTGCCCCTGCATAGACTATTCTCCCTCCCGACTGAAGAGATTCGACGCACAGTTCAACCGCAGAAGCGATTTCTTCGAGGACCTCTCTCACAGAAAGAGGTACCGTTGCATCCTCTTCGTTCATGATCCTCAACATTTCATAAGTCGATAGTTCATCCAAATTCATTGATTTGGGATTCGACCTCTCCGTATCAAGCTTATCAAACTTCATCCTAGACCTCCTGCGGTATCTTGACCGGAAGTTTTCCTTCGGCCACTATCGTACCCTTCAAGACCTTCATGATGCTCTTTTGCGAAACGGCTTCGTAGCCGTAACTTAGAATGCAGTTCTTCACACCGTTCACAAACGCGTCGTATGGGTTTCTCAAAGCGATCACAAGCATCCTTCCCGTTCTCTGCGAAAGCCTAAAGAGTAGCTCCCTTTGACCATCGTGCAGGTGAGCGTTCTCGGTGAAAACCAATTTTATGCCTTTTCCGGGGGCACTAGCTGCTATTCTGGCCGCTTCATCAACGGTGAGATTAGGTGCAAAATCAACTACTGGACTGTCCGTTATTTGTGCGATCTCTCTGGCCACAGCAGGAACCCCTTTCTGGGGACCATCCTCTACCTGGACCAATCTGGAAAGTCTGACCGCGAATATCGTGCTGACATCGCTTACTGGTAGAGGAAGCAGAGACCTGTCATTCAGAATGGCCGTAATTGAATTGTCTGAGATCTCTTGCATCGTCTCAAGGCTTTCCGGTGAACCTATCCCTTCGAGCGATACTCTCGCCGATGAGACAGCCTTCATCCTGAATCTCTCTACTCTGCTCAACGACTGCTGAAAACGACCTTCAAGCTCGGAAGATCTCTCAATTTCCTTTATCAGAATCTTCTTGACTCTTCTTTGAATTTCCGGTTCATGGCAGTAAGTAAGATAATCCATACCGTTTTTCAGACCCTCTATCGCGGCTTCCTCGGGTTTGAAGTAATTGCTCACTCCGCCCATGCCAAGATCGTCAGCGACCAAGACACCCTGATACTTCAAGTAATCCCTCGCGAGATCGGTTAGGATCTCTCTAGACATTGAGGCCGGAACGCGCCTAACTTGAAGCTGCGGCATGAATATGTGAGAGGGCATTATAGAATCGGCAGGAACTTCTTTGAACGGCCTCAGTTCTTCAGAATCAAGGGTGCTGAGTGGAACGTCCAGTACCGGCAGATCCAGATGAGCGTCTACGTCCACCCTTCCCTTGCCAGGGAAATGCTTAAGGCAGCTCATAACACCATTTTCACTCATAGCATCAACAAATGCCCTTGCGTAAGAGATTACCTGCTCCGGAGAATCTCCAAAGCTTCGAACTCCAATTCCAGGGTTTTTTGGATTGCAGTTTACATCAACTACAGGAGCAAGATTCCAGTTGACACCGATAGCTCTCATCTCTCTGGCCATGATACTACCCGCAAGAAAGCAATTCTCAACTCTATTGGTTGCCGCTATTGCCATCGCGCCAGGAGAAACAGAGAAGCCTTCCCTGAGTCTGCTCACAATTCCGCCTTCCTGATCTATAGCTATTGCGGGCTTGTATCCCAGTACTCTCTCAATCTCGTCTACCAGAGCCCTAACCTGAGCTGCATCGACAATGTTTTTCGAAAAGAGAATCACCGCTCCGGGCTTGACTTGTACAAGCGTCTTCTCCGTGTCGCTATCGATTTCCGGTCCGGGAATTCCAATAAGAAACAGCCGTCCAACGGCTTCATCTAGATTCAAATGAAAACTCTCCTTCATTCACTTTCGACAGCTCAATTCTAATTTCTAATTGGTTGTATTGTCAATTGTATATTTGTCTAGTATGAATATACATAAACAATAATACACTTGCTCATCGACCTTAGTTGACTATAGTTCCAGCTAACCAGCCTAGGAAAAACTTGGAGGAAAAACGAAAATGAGATAGCATTGCTGTTGGGAGAACCGTGGTCGGGGGTAGCCGTAGGGGGTTGGTAAGAGCAAGAACAGAAGTGATGCTGCCTCCGGCAGGAAGTGAGGCTCGCTGGCGCGAGGAAGTGATGCCCGGAAGGGAATCCGGGGAAGTGATGCTGGCGCTTACGCACCAGGAGGCAAAAACCAAAGAAAAAGAGCAAGCAAATTAAAGTAATCTGATCAGAACGAATCTATTTTGTCATCCTGAAGCGCTCCTGTGCAGGATCTGGTCTTATGGAAAATCGTGGTTGGGGGTTCGAAAGAGCGGAATGAGATGCAAGGCTGGCTACGCCAGGAAGTGAGGCTCGCTGGCGCGAGGAAGTGATGCCCGGAAGGGAATCCGGGGAAGTGATGCTGGCGCTTACGCACCAGGAGGCAAAAACCAAAGAAAAAGAGCAAGCAAATTAAAGTAATCTGATCAGAACGAATCGATTTTGTCATCCTGAAGCGCTCCTGTTCAGGATTTGGTCTTATGGAAAATCGTGGTTGGGGGTTCGAAAGAGCAAGAGAAACCGGTTCACCGTTGAGCGGTTCTCAGTTCACCAGGAGAATCTGTTATTCGTTCCAGAGCGAGGATCTGTTCTTCGTTCTTGGTTAGGACCATTGAAGCAAGAGCATCAAGATTCCGACCAGGAGCTTTGTCGGAATGACGGAATCTAGCCTTTTCGGAATAACCATTTGCTGTATCCCAGACTTAATAAGGGATCCGGTTCCAAGAACGAACAACCTGGACGCGTAGCGACGGAACGAAGAACCGGTCTTCTTGGCAGTGGCCCGTTGACGGACAACGTGGTTTTCATCAGCGATCAGCGTGTTTTTGCTCTTAAGCGCACAGCGGCTCTCAGGATCGAGATGCTGAAACAAGTTCAGCATGACGGATTCCCGGACGAAGAACGAACAACCTGGACGCGTAGCGACGGAACGAAGAACCGGTCTTCTTGGCAGTGGCCCGTTGACGGACAACGTAATACAAAAGGAGGTCTATTTTGATCTGGAATAAAGTTGATGAGATAGTATCCTGTGGTATTGAAAAGGCAGTGTACCCTGGAGCCGTCGTCGTTGTCGGGAAGGATACCGAGATTCTCTACGAGAAACCATACGGCTTCCTTGCTGTCGATGACAATACTCCCGTCACGCTTGAGACCGTATATGACATCGCGAGTATGAGCAAGGTCGTAGCAACCACTAGCGCCATCATGCTTCTGGTTTCTCGGGGCGATCTTTCGCTTTGGGATACTCTGGGCGATCTTCTCGATGTCCCTGAGTCAAAGAAAGGTATTTCGGTCTTTCACTTGCTGACTCACACTTCTGGCATGCAGCCCTACTCGGAAGCATGGCGCGATCTCAAGGGAAGAGAACTTCTTGAGTCGATCATTTCTCTCGAACCGGAAAACGGTCTGATGGAGAAGATAAACTACTCATGTCTCAACTTCATAACTCTGATGGCAGTTGTAGAGAAGACAACTTCGATGTCATTCGCCGAGTTCTGTTCAGAGGAGGTTTTCAGACCTCTTGGAATGAATTCCTCTGGCTTTCTTCCAAAAGAACTGTCGAATGTAGCACCGACATGCGAACGCGATGGAAAAGTATTGAAGGGTCTTCCGGACGATGAGCTGGCATATTATCTTGGAGGGGTCAGCGGAAATGCGGGCGTCTTTTCAACGGGAAGAGATCTTTTCAGGTTTGTCTCCAGTCTAATGTGTGCAGGACTTGTACCATCCAGGGTCTTTGAAACGTTCGTATCCGAGACGGTATGCATTGGAGGAGATAGAAGACATCTGGGATGGCTGGCTCCCTCCAGAGGATCCAGTGCGGGCGATATTCTTGGAGAAGATGCATTTGGGCACACTGGTTTCACCGGAACCTCGCTTTGGGTCGATCCAGTTACCGGGCTGTATGTGATACTGTTGTCTAATCGGACTAATATAAGCAGAAGAGACACTATACCTCAGATGCAGAGAATTAGAAGACGGCTTCATAATTTGGTCTTTGGGAGTCTTGGATGATCTGGAATCGAATGAGAGGACTGCTCGCCAGCAGGAGAAGGAATATCCTCGGCGTAATGTCGGGGACTTCGGCCGATGGGCTGGAGCTGGCTCTGGTAAGCTGTTCTGGCAGCGGAAAGTCAATGAAGATCGAACTTCTTGACCATTTTTCCGTTCGGTTCGATTCCTTTTTTCACGATGAGATAGTGAAGACGTACGATCCTGACCTTTCCGGCGTTGACAGGGTCAATTTGATGAACTTCGTAATTGGCAGAAGGCACGCAGCGGCAATAAAGTCTTATCTTGAGAAGACGAGAGTAGTAGTGGAAGCTATTGCTTATCATGGGCAGACCGTCTTCCATGACCCTGAAAATCGGGCGACTCTTCAGATAGGAGAGGCCGACGTTATCTCATCAGAAACTGGTCTTCCCGTTGTGTTCGATTTCAGGAAGAAGGATATGGTTTACGGAGGGGAAGGGGCACCAATCATCCCGTATTTCGACTGGATCTATTTTGAAAGCGGCTCTTACGCAGTAAACCTCGGAGGCATTGCAAACGTGACTTATGTAGACGATGATCTTGAGAATGTGAAGGCCTTTGACACGGGGCCGGCCAACTGCCTTTTAGATCTGGTCACGAAGAAGCATTACAACCTTGAGTTTGATGAAAACGGCAAGATAGCTGCCAGCGGTTCGGTCGATGATGAGATCCTCAATGCCCTTCTAGAGAGAGACAGAAGCTATTTCGAAAGAAGACCTCCAAAGTCAACGGGAAGGGAGCTCTACAACGAGGTTTTCCTGGAAGGGATCTCTGCAACAAAACCCGAAGACCTAGTTAGAACACTTGTAAGGTTCAGTGTAAGACGATTAGTTGAGAGTATTACTTCTTATTTGCCTATTGGGAAGAGAATGATTGTTACCGGAGGAGGCGCCCTGAATCCTGTCATGCTTGAAGATCTACAACGCTTGAGCGGATTGGAGGTAGTCGTACCCGATAGAACCTTTCTGCAGGCCAAGGAAGCCATGGGGATGGCCGTCCTTGCCCAGGAGTTCTTTAACGGCGTCGGGGCAAACGTTCCCTCAGTAACAGGGGCGAGACAAAGAGTTGTCCTTGGAAAACTGGCATTACCTTAATCTCCCCGACGGGAGAGAAATCATAAAGGAGGTTTTTACAGTGAGGCGAATCTTTCTGTTGATTCTCGCGGTTCTTTTCACCGCCATGTTGATGGCAGCTCCATTTGTGGAAGATACTCTGCTTACTCCGGATCCAAACCCGAAGATGGGAGGTACCCTATATCTAGCTCTTACCGGATCTCCGCAATCATTCAACTTCTACGGTACCCTTGACAACAACGCATACACGGTGGTAGGTCAGATGCTAACAGGACTTGTCGAGGCTCATCCCGTCACATCGGCAATCAGACCGGCCCTGGCAGAGTCTTGGGTAGTTTCGGAGAATAACAAAGAGGTCACCTTCCATCTGAGAGATGTGAAATGGTCAGATGGGGTACCCCTTACAGCAGACGACGTAATCTTCACCTTCAAGTACTTCATCATGAACCCGGTCGCAAGGGGAAACTCTGTTGATCGATTCACGATCGAAGCACAGCCCATAGAGTGGGTGAAGGTAGATGACAGCACCGTCAAAGCAATTCTTCCCGCACCTTACGCAGCCTTTTTCACCGTTCTCTCGCACGCTTATATCTACCCTTCACACGCACTTGAGGACAAGATAGACAAAGACAGACCCGACTCCGTTAACGATCTATGGCTCACAAACACTCCTCCAAGCGAGATTCCGGCAAACGGCCCGTTCGTTCTTTCGGAATACATAATCGATCAGAAAGTAGTTATGACGAAGAACCCCAATTACTGGAAAGTCGATTCTCACGGAAACAAACTGCCGTATGTCGACAAGGTTGAATACATTATCGTGAGCGACGCTCAGGTAAGGCTGGCGAAGTTCATGGCCGGTGAACTCGATTACATGGCCGTCTCGGGAAATGACTTCCCGATACTGAAGGAGAGAGAACTTGCCGGCGGTCCATTTAGAGTCTTCCTCGCCGAGCCGACCCAGCCGACCCCAAGCCCTATTCACATCGCCTTCAATTTCGATGTTGAGAATCCAAAACTGAGAGAAGTCTTCAAGACAACCGAGTTCCGTCAGGCAATGGAGTATGCTCTGGACAGAGAAAGAATAATCGACGAGGTCTACAACGGTTTGGCCGTTCTCGGAGGAGTGCCCGTTCTTCCTTCGAATAAGGCCTTCTACAACCCAAAGATTGAAGAGATCCGAAGACCGTTCAACCTTGCCGAAGCAGCAAGGCTCCTTGACGAATTAGGCTTCAAGGACGTCAACGGTGATGGCCTGAGAGAGTACCCGGACGGAAGCAAGTTCGAATTCGTCCTGACTCTTCAAAGCTCTCCTCAAGAATATCAGGATATCGCCTACATATACTCCCAGGATCTACTTAGCATCGGAATTAAGGTGAACCTGCAGATACTCGATAGTTCTCTTACCGGTCAGATGTTCGGCGCAGGTAGCTTCGAAGCCGGGATCAGGGCATTCGGAAACCAACCCGATCCTCAGTTGAGAAAGGCTATATGGCAGCCGGGCACACAACTGTATTACTGGCACAGAACGACAAGGGATCCCGAGACAAATCTTCCGATATTCGAGAACATGCTTGACTGGGAGAAGAGAGTATATGAGCTCTTTGAACTCGGTCAAGTCGCAATGGACCACGCAGTCAGAAAGACCTTCTACGACGAATGGCAGGAGATTTACGCAGAGTACTTACCCGTGATATTTGTGTGTAAAGGTATGAATCTTTATGCTGCCAACAAGTCTCTTGGAAATGTCGAACAGAACGAAGAGGGTCTTCTCTCTTACGCTTCCTGGACTGTCTTTAAGAAGTAGTTGGTAATTTGCGGGAGGAGAAGCTCCTCCCGCTTCATTTCTCTGGAGGAAGGTTATGTGGTCTTTTATCGTAAGAAGATTGCTTATCATGATTCCAATGATGTTCTTCATATCGGTGATCTGTTTCGTCATTACCGAGCTTCAGCCAGGCGATTTCGTAAGCCAGTACCTCGATAATCCGAGAATCTCGCCGGCTCAGATCGAATTGCTTAGAAAGAATCTCGGCCTAGACGAACCCGCACATGTCAGATACTGGAACTGGATAAAGGGAATAGTCACCCGCGGGGATTTCGGATATTCTTTCGCCTTCCAGAGACCGGTTGGAGAACTGATATGGGAGCGAATGGGTTGGACCATATTCATTGCGCTTGGGGCGATTGTGTTTCAGTGGATTCTTGCAGTTCCTATGGGTATCTATTCGGCGCTGCATCCATATTCATTTGGGGATTACACCTTAACAGTGATCGGTTTCATAGGAGTCTCCATACCCGACTTTTTCATGGCACTGATCTTGATGTATCTAATGCTGCAGATGGGTGCGGCATCGGTTGGGGGTCTCTTCTCGCCCCAGTTTGTCGGGGCGCCCTTCAGTCTGGCAAAACTTGTCGACCTTCTGAAACACATTTGGGTTCCTCTCATAGTCGTTGGAATGAGCGGTCTCGCCGGGCTAATGAGGGTAATGCGAGGAAACATGCTAGACGTGGTCTCTTCTCCTTTCGTGACTTCCCTTAGAGCGCATGGCCTCGATGAGAAAACCGTCAAGAAACACGCGATCAAGAACGCTCTGAATCCTATGGTCAGCATAGCCGGAACGGAGCTACCGAATGTGTTCAGCGGAACTATAATCGCCGCTATCGTATTGAACCTTCCGACAATGGGGCCCTTCTTCTATAATGCGCTTCTTAACCACGATCAATATTTAGTTATGACATTTTTGATGTTCATAGCCATCATAACCCAGATCGGAAATCTACTTGCAGACATAGCGCTGGCTATTCTCGATCCAAGGATAAGGATGAGCTGACATGCAGAGTACGAAAGAACGAATTGCAAAAAACTTCCTTAAGCATAAACTTGGAGTCGTTGGGCTTATCGCCCTCTCGATCATGTATTTGCTGGTCGTCTTCGCCGATTTCATAGCTCCTTACAACTACATAACGGCACACAGAAACTTCGTCTATGCCCCTCCTTCAAAGATACGTTTCTTCGATGAAGAAGGCAACTGGCGGGGTCCTTTCGTGTACGGAATGACCAAGGTCAGAAACCCCGTTACGTATAGACTGGAATTCACGGAAGACAAGAACAACGTAGTACCGATAAAACTCTTCGTAAGGGGTGAAGAATACACTTTCTGGGGACTTTTCAAGACCGATCTTCATCTCTTTGGAGTCGAGGAGTCTTCAGATGTAGCAATGGTACTTCTATTTGGAGGGGACAGGTTTGGAAGAGACCTCTTCTCTAGAGTTCTTGTTGGCGGCAAGGTGTCAATGACCGTGGGCCTTGTGGGCACCCTGATAAGCGTTTTCATAGGCGCCATAGTGGGGGCCCTCTCAGGTTACTATGGCGGGACTATCGACGTATTGATACAACGTTTCATAGAACTCTTAAGATCCTTCCCTAGGATACCGCTGTGGCTGGCACTAGCCACGATACTACCTCCTCAGTGGCCTAGCACGTGGGTCTATTTCGGAATCGTAATTGTCCTGTCGCTGATCGGCTGGATGGGGGTTGCACGTGTTGTTAGGGGAATGGTCTTGAGCCTGAGAGAGAAGGAATTCATTCTTGCCGCCAAAGTATCCGGTGTTTCGAACATGAAGATAATAACGCGTCACCTTATCCCAAACACAATCAGTTATCTGATAGTCGTTTCGACTCTTTCAATACCGGGAATGATTTTGGGTGAGAGCGCTATTAGCTTTCTCGGCCTTGGCATAAAGGAGCCTATGACCAGCTGGGGGTTGCTGCTGAAGCAGGCGCAGTCTCTATCTGAACTGGAGGCTCATCCCTGGCTGATGATTCCAGGGCTATTCATAATAGTGGCTGTTCTCTCCTTCAACTTCGTAGGAGACGCCTTGAGAGATGCAGTTGATCCTTACAGGGCGGTGGAAAAAGTATGAGCACAATTCTTGAAGTCAAGAACCTTAAGACATATTTCAGAACCCCAGATGGTCTGGTTAAGGCAGTAGATGACATCAGCTTCAAAGTCGAGAAGGGAGAGATCTTGGCTCTGGTTGGAGAATCAGGATGCGGAAAGAGCGTAACCGTACAGACTATACTGGGGCTTATCAAGGTACCTCCCGCAAAGGTCGAAGGAGAGATCTATTACAAGGGAAAGAACCTGGCAGGACTGTCGAACAAGGCGTACAGAGACATAAGGGGCAAGGAAATCAGCATGATATTCCAGGAACCCATGTCGACGTTCGATCCTCTATTCACCATAGGCTACCAGCTGAAGGAAGTTGCAAGGGCACACATGCCCTGGGATGAAGGCAAAACCTATGAAGAGATTATTTCGATTCTTCGTAGAATCAACATTCCTGAACCCGAGAAGAGATGCAAAGAGTATCCCCACGAAATGAGCGGCGGAATGCTCCAGAGAATCATGATTGCAATGGCTCTAATAACCAATCCAGAGATAGTCATAGCGGACGAACCAACCACCGCACTGGATGTTACAATACAGGCTCAAGTCCTCAACATTATGCGGGAGCTCCAAGGCGAATTCGGCAGTTCTATAATCTTCATCACCCATGATCTCGGGGTAGTTGCGGAGCTGGCTGACAGAGTTCACGTAATGTACGCCGGAAAGATAGTCGAGAAGGCAGGCGTGAATGAACTTTATTCATCTCCTTCTCATCCTTACACAAAGGGCTTGCTGAACTCCAGAGTGATGAGATCCTACAAGGGAAAGAAGCTGCCGTATATTGAGGGTTATGTTCCAAGAGCTTACGAGTTCCCTGACGGCTGCCGATTCAACCCCAGATGTCCTCATGTAATGGAGATCTGCCGAGAGAAAGATCCTCCCGAGTTTTCTTTGAATGTCGGCCATTCGGTCGCCTGCTGGCTGTTCGATGGGAGGTCGGAAACATGAAGATACTTTCGACCGAAGGGCTTAGGAAGTTCTTCCCGATTAAGGCCGGAGTCTTTCTCCAGGTTGTTGGCTACGTAAGAGCTATGCAATCTGTGACCATGGAGATAAGTAAGGGCGAAACTATCGGCATTGTCGGCGAGTCGGGTTGCGGGAAGAGCACTCTAGGTAGAACAATAGTGAAGATCTATGAACCGACCGGAGGAAGGATAATCTATCATGACGATAAGGGAAATGAATACGACATCACCAAAGGGCTTGCAAAGAACGTCCGCTCGAAATTCCGACGCGACGTTCAGATGATTTTCCAGAATCCGTTTGACTCGCTGGATCCCAGAATGACGGTAAGAGACATTATCAAGGAACCTATAGAAGCACACAATCTACTTTCAAAAGATGAGATAGACGATTATGTCGGAGAGCTTCTGATGAAGGTGGGCATGTATCCAGAATACGCTCAGCGCTACCCTCACGAGTTTTCAGGAGGGCAGAGGCAGAGAATCGCGATAGCTCGTTCTATCTCGGTCAGCCCGAGGTTGATAATCTGCGACGAGCCGACTTCAGCTCTTGACGTCTCTGTTCAGAGCCAGATCATCAACTTGCTGCAGGAGCTAAGAGACGAGATCAAGATGTCGTATATATTCATCTCACATAACCTTGATGTCGTACATCATATGAGCGATAGGATAATGGTAATGTATCTTGGAAATGTTGTTGAAACTGCCGGAGCGAAGGAGCTGTTCGATTACCCTGCTCACCCCTACACAAAGGCTCTGATGGCGTCAATTCCAAACTGGGATCCTCAGGAAAGGAAGCTCCAGAACATCAAGCTTGAAGGGGAACCTCCCAGCCCGATCAATCCGCCTCCCGGCTGCCCGTTTCACCCGAGATGCCCATATAAGATCGACATCTGCAGCAAAGAGATGCCCGACAGCTTCGAAGTGGCTGAGGGACATACAGTCGCATGCTGGCTTCATGAGAGGAGTTGTAAGACCGGGGTTGGGGGTTCGAAAGAGCAAGAGAAACCGGTTCACCGTTGAGCGGTTCTCCGTTCGCCGAGGAGAGCCACGAAGCAATAGCATCAAGATTCCGACCAGGAGCTTTGTCGGAATGACGGAATCTAGCCTTTTCGGAATAACCATTTGCTGTATCCCAGACTTGATAAGGGATCCGGTTCCAAGAACGAACAACCTGGACGCGTAGCGTCGGAACGAAGAACCGGTCTTCTTGGCGGTGGCCCGTTGACGGGCAACGTGGTTTTCATCAGCGACCAGCGGGTTTTTGCTCTTAAGCGTACAGCGGTTCTTTGACAACTTGCAACTGCTCTTTCGAAGGACGGGTCCATGATCTGGGACGAAGGACTAAGGACGACTCTTCACAGCGTTCAGCAGCTCTTTTTTTTTGCTTCCTGCGAAGCGGCATCACTTCCCCGGACGTTTCTCCGGGCATCACTTCCTCGCGCTAGCGAGCCTCACTTCCGGCGACGCTCTTCGCCGCATCACTTCCCCGGATGTTCTTTCGGGCCTCACTTCCTGCCGAAGGCAGCCTTGCGTCCACTGATGCTCCTCAGTGCATTGCGTCCGCAGATGTTCTTCACCGCCTTGCGTCTCTCTCTTATCGAAAGACGTCTCCTACTTTAGCATGAAAAAATGTGGGAGTTCTCAGAAGGATATTGGTTTTCTGACCTCTTTCCTCATACCTCTGACATCTAAGGTCCCTTCGACCCCCAATGGTTG
>NZ_JPGZ01000045.1:0-2055 GCF_003351125.1 Mesotoga sp. Brook.08.YT.4.2.5.2. | reverse complement strand
CTATTGAAGAGAGTGCCGAACGGATTAACCGCATGCTCTGGAAACTTTCGAAATCACTTGCTCCTTCCACCTCGGAGAACGGCCAACGGTGAACCGTTAACTTTCCAAGATCTTACGAACCCGCTACCCCATACCCCCAGCGTTCAGCCTTCAGCGGCTCTTCGAAACCTCCTCACCGGCTTCAGCTTCTCTTTCTTCTCGTACGCTTCTTCGGGAAGATAGTCGACCAGCTCGGATAAGTTCCTGAACGTGATGAATTTGAATGGGTCTGGAAGGCCAACGACTGTATCCAGCGCAGCCTCTCTAT
This sequence comes from Mesotoga sp. Brook.08.YT.4.2.5.2., assembly GCF_003351125.1. Lineage (NCBI taxonomy): Bacteria > Thermotogati > Thermotogota > Thermotogae > Kosmotogales > Kosmotogaceae > Mesotoga > Mesotoga sp. Brook.08.YT.4.2.5.2. Next base: position 1,748 of record NZ_JPGZ01000045.1, on the reverse strand, counting down.
CCAGAAGCCTTATCTGTGTGGGAGCCTCGTCGCTCGCATATTCATAGCCCTTAATCTCCACCTTTCCTATCCCTTCCCTGTCTATGTATTCATCTGCGAGCTTCTTCATCTTCTTCGCCCCTTCCTGAAAGGCGACTGTCTTCTGAAGTGTGTTCTTTAGAGAGTCACTGTCACTTATCGTGAGATCCTCTCCAAGCTTCTCCATGAGAGGGCATAGGGAATGATACAGGCAGTAAGAGCAGTGATCTCCTGCTTCAGGAGTAAAGTCACTCTGAAGGATCTGGTTTATCCAGGCATAGAGATTGATTCCCGCCTCTTCGAGGTTCTCTTTCGTTATCTCTTTCGAGAAGGAAGCCCCCGCAGAAAGAGAGACCCATTCGATCCTGCCTATGTTATATCCCACTCTCGAGAGAGCCCAGGTGTAAATAAGAAGCCTCTCCCAGTCGGGATCGCCGAACCCCGCCTTGAAGTGACAGAGGGTAAGAGCCGGGTTGACCGTCTCAGGTCCTCCGTCCTCCGAAAGACCTAGAAAAGCTGATTCAAGGCTCTTTACAGCTTTGTCGGCGAACGGTGAACGGACATCGGATGACGTTCCCTGATCATCATTTCCTCCATTTGAATTGAATTGTGATCTTACGAACCTGCTACCACCTGTCTCCGGCCCCGGCGCAGTGTAAAGACACTGCGCCACTCCCCTAAACACGACTTCCGGTTCATCGAATGGTATTGGATTGGAAAATCTGTCCAGAGCGAAGGGGATATTGAGAGCAAGAACATCTTTGCTCTTGAGGAATTGAACTCCGAACTCTATCTGCTCCATATCCCTCTTGAGGTTTTCTCCAAAGAGGAGAGGAGTAGGGGAGTTACCGAGATAAGCGTTGAACACCGCCCTCAAGATGAGCCCGTTGTGCTTTCTTCCCTCTCCCTGAGCTTCTGGCAGGCCTTCAAAATAACGGAGATAGAACCTGTGAGGACATTCCACGAAGGCTTTGATTCGGGAATAGGATAAGGGGAACGGGTGACGGTTCTCCGTCAGCCGTTCTCCGTTCTCCGATTTCTCAGGAGCTAATTGCCTGGAAATGAATGGACAAGAGAGATTCTGTCCTATTCCTGACGCTTCTTCTGCGTGAATTGCCGAAGTAATATCACTGTTGCAAAAAGGGTAAACAGAATTAGACCTTTCCCGTTTGAAAGTGATAGTATTTAGATGTTCCAAGTTTGCTTTTTGTATTGAGAGCGGGTCTCTGGCAGGAGATCCGTTCTCGTTTTTTACTGCCGGATTCATGGTGAATCACCTTCCTTCCTTAGATGCAGTTCCAAGTGCCAAGTTGTGAGTTGCATAAGAGCCGCTGATCGTTAGGAAGAACCGCTTTTCGCTGATCGCTATTCGCTCCGAAAAGCAATTCATACTTCATTGCCCAATATCAAGTGTTTGTTCGCCGACAAGATCAGAACCAGATTCTGACCAGGAGCTTTGTCAGAATGACGCAAATCATGAAAGCTAATAATCCCTGAATGGCCTCATTCTGTCATCCCGTGATGTCTCTGCACGGGATCTTGTTCTTATTGTTGCATTGATCTTCCAAGCGGAGAACGTCTCCTGCAAGCGACCAGCGCGGATCTTTGGACTGTGGACCGTTGACGGTGGACCTTTTCTCATAAGTCATACTGTGCCTCCTTCGTTGTTAGTTCTCTCAGAACGTTCTCATATACCCCTATGTCATACCCGAGACTGTAGAGATACATGA
>NZ_JPGZ01000057.1:1662-27185 GCF_003351125.1 Mesotoga sp. Brook.08.YT.4.2.5.2. | reverse complement strand
TGTGGAATCTCCCTCGTTATAATTTTCGGGAATGCAGGATTCTATACTCTCTGCTTTCTCTCTTGTGACAATACACGAGAATGACGGAATCCTAGACGAAGAACGAAGAACCTGGACGCGAAGCGTCGGAACGAAGAACCGTTCTTCACGAAGGACGGGTCCATGATCCGGGACGAGTCACGAAGGACGGTTCTCCACAGAGATCAGCGGGTCCTTGCTCCTAAGCGTACAGCGATTTTTAGGAGCAGGATTCTGAATCATTTTGGAATGACGACTGGCTACTCCCTCTACCCCCATTCTATACTCTCTGCTTTCTCTCTTGTGACAATACACGAGAATGACGGAATCCTAGACCAAGAACGAAGAACCTGGACGCGAAGCGTCGGAACGAAGAACCGTTCTTCACGAAGGACGGGTCCATGATCTGGGACGGGCAACGAAGGACGGTTCTCCACAGCGATCAGCGGGTCCTTGCTCCTAAGCGTACTGCGATTTTTAGGAGCAGGATTCTGAATCATTTTGGAATGACGACTGGCTACTCCCTCTACCCTCATTCTATACTCTCTGCTTTTTCTCTTGTGACAATACACGAGAATGACGGAATCCTAGACGAAGAACGAAGAACCTGGACGCGTAGCGTCGGAACGAAGAACCGTTCTTCACGAAGGACGGGTCCATGATCTTGAACGGTCAACGGCGAACCATGTTTTAGAGCGATCAGCGGGTCCTTGCTCCTAAGCGTACTGCGTTTTTTAGGAGCAGGATTCTGAATCATTTTGGAATGACGACTGGCTACTCCCTCTACCCTCATTCTATACTCTCTGCTTTCTCTCTTGTGACAATACACGAGAATGACGGAATCCTAGACGAAGAACCAAGAACCTGGACGCGTAGCGTCGGAACGAAGAACTGCTCTTTTTTTTGTGACGAGTCCATACTTTGTGACGAAGGTCGCCGGACCGGCATGAGTGTTGACGATCGCTAGGAGTTTTGCGGGACCGCCATCAATCAGCATTCGAGGTCATGTCGCCGTAGGCTGCAAGAACAGCCTGTTCCATATGGGCCATTTCCTCGTCTGACAGAAAGTCGAAGTGGCTCTTTCGTTTCTGTGCTGAAAGCCTGCCATTGTTTTGCAGACAAAAGCGGATGAAGAGGTCTATCAACCGGTCGGGCATATCCACGATCTCCTGGATGGCTTTCTTTGTTTTATCGTAGTTGGCCAGAAACGCCAGTTCTTGCGTGAGTTCCACCTCGATGGTCTGATCGATGAACTTGAAGAGTGCCTCCGCCTGGGGCGTCAAATCTATATACCGGTACCACCTGGCTGTATCGTTGTGCACGGTCATGCGGCCCTCTTCATCGAGCGAGTATTCCGCCAGGGCCATAATATGCCGTGAGAATGCTTCCAGAGAGGCGTCATAGTCGGCAGGGTTCTTCAGCATGGATGCCGATATGGGAAACATGAGGCCTTTGGGCGTAAAGCCTCGCCGGGCAAGAATGTTGTGGATCAGGAAACGGTGGATTCGACCGTTGCCGTCTTCGAACGGGTGCAAGAAAACGAACCCATAACCGATAACGGCGGCGTGAATTACGGGGGACACATCGCCCGAGTCCATTCGCTTATGGGCGGCTATCAGGCCCTCCATCAGGCCAGCCAAATCTTCAGGCTTTGGACATATGAAATGTATTTTTTCCTTTTGCCAGGAGATTGTTTCTCCGACGTAGTTCTGGCTCGTCCGGTAATCGTAATCGCGAAACCGTTGATCGACAATGCGATTCTGAAGCTCGATCAAGCGCGGTTTTTCGCAGAAGTCTTCCTGCTCGGCCAGCTGAAGTAACGCTACAAATCGCTCGGTTCTTGTCGATGTGGGCTTAATACTTTCGATCTCAAAAGAGGATTTTGTCTCCCTGGTGTAGAGATAGCCTAGCGCTCTCCTCAGCAACTCCGGGGAATAGCCAGCCGCTACCCTGCGGCATCTCCCGGCAAGATCGGCTGTTTCAAAGTTTCGAAGGGTTTCAGTTCGTCGAACCGTTGGGCAAAAGCGTGGGTCACCCAGTAGATTGTCTTTGATTCGCTGTCGACGAATCTGGCGGGCCGGGCTGACCGTGTAATATTCATCCGGCTCAAGAAGATAAATGGAGTTACCCTGCTTCAAGTCATCTAGAGGAAGCATTTTCCCGGTAAGAAACTCGTAAAGATACCACAGCCGCCTGGCGTATTTGCCGGTCGGTCTGGAGCGGAGATATTCGAGCAAATCTCTCTCTGCAACTTCCTGAAATATGCTGTCGAGTATGGCGAGATTCGTCCCGTCATATTTGAGCGCAAATTCAAGATGATCACCAAGTGTATCCCCCGGCCAGTACTTTGAAGGATATACTTCCTCGACTATGCCTTCGCTCGAGTCGATCCGGCGGATTCCACTCGTGGTCACCATGGACTTGTGCCAATTTGGAATAACATCTAAGTCATATCGCTCGATAAGCGTCGCATATCCCGCGAGTCTTTCGGTTGATCTTTCCTGATCGTTTTCAGCCATAGCTTCCTCCGAAAAAATGATTATAATCCAAGAATTACTGTTATATTGTAGCACAAGTCAAGAAAAATAATTACCGCCGACAACCTCCCCGCACTTACTGCACTCTAGGAAAAACGATTGGAAAACAGGACAATCACTTACAAAAGCCCTTTGTGTAGGAAATATTGTTACGCTAATAGAACAGGGTCAGACTCCATTTTTCACACTAAACGAGAAATCGAAGGCAAAAAACTGTGAGGGGCTACTTATACACAAAAAGAAAAAACGGAGCCTTTTTCCTGCTACGCCCACGAAGACACCCTCAGTCAAAGAGAATATACCAACATGGTTCACATGAAAACAACGTTGTCCGTCAACGGTCCACCGTCCTCCGATACGCGCGCGCGAGACGTGAGAACAATCGTCGAGAAAGAACATTGTCTACAGCTTCGATTCGAGAAAACTTGGAAAATCGAGTCTGTCCCATTTTTTTTTTCCATTCAGTCCCCATTTTCCATTTAGTAGCTACCTGCCGGTCTACTGCTTGATCCTTTCAGTCTGCCTCTTTTATATCTGTTGACATAGTAGAAGCCAGACCGTGGACCCATCCTCGAAAAAGATAGAAACCGAAATCCCGGAATAGTCTTTGGATGACGGAGCGGCTTATAAAACACTCTAAGAAATGCTTCCTGAACTGGAGTATTACTCGGTTCTTAATACGATCTAGATCCAGGCGAGCACTTTTCCAGGAGACATCATGAAGGGAGCTAGACACGCTTGGATATCGCTCATTGGAAGCACTTCGTCTGATATCTCAATCCCAAGTTTTTGCTTCATGAAGTCTCTTCTTGAGTCAAAACGAGCGCTAGTATTCGGAAATTTCTTTCTTAACTCGTTTCTTAGTTGCTCGTCTGCCAACACAAGACCATCTTCTACATGCACTCCAAAAAGAGGTGATTTTGGTGCTGAAATGATGTCACATTGAATTGCCATCCCTGAGTGCAAAACATCCTGAGATCCCTCATAGAATGGGGAATTTAACCACTCATCATTGTGTATTAGATGACCAGGGTTTAGACTTACTCCATTGTCAGGATTTTCCACAAACTCCTTTACGGCATTATAGACTGACCTTCCATCTGTTCCAATCTCCAGAGATTCATACCATCTTGTCATCATCTCAAAATATGGAAAGTAAAGTTCTTGGAGAATGTTCGATGCAGAAGATGGAAAGTGCTTCTCATCTTCCGTAGCGAGACCGGCTCTTGCGATATTTGCTCCCCAAACTCCGAATCCGAAGTTTATATATTCACCCAACTCTAGTTTTCTAAAGGGTGAGGGTGAACTCAAACCTAGAAGAGCGTTCTTCCCGAAGCCAACTGTTATATGGCATGATAATGGCGGGAACCCTGCATAAGCAAGAAGTGCGGCGGCCTCGTATTCTGAGATCCCTTCTCTCAGACCAAGCAAAAGTCTACGGACCCCTGAGTAGACGATACAGGATGCACTCTCGAATGCGGCTATATCTTCTGCATTCAGGAATGTTCTTAAACCCCTTTCCGGGTGCATAAATATATCCGTCTGGTTAACAACATTCTCGTAGCCTGCTAAAGATCTAACTACATCGGTTATGAAACTTGGAACATCAATACTATATTGTGGAGAGCAAAATTCCTTCTCTCTAAAGTATTTTGTACCAACAAGGCCTACCTTCGAACCCTTTTCAATTCCAGTATCTTTCAGAACAGATTCCAGTGAATCGCTTTTGTCTCTTGGCTGTCCCATTAAACCAAATGTTTGGAAGAGCACTATTTCAACGGGAAGTTTAGCAACGTCTTTATATCCAAGGCCTTCGTTCCCAACAAGCAGATAAGGGGTTCCTCTTTTGGGGATTACTAGAATAGATTCTTCGAAACGCGGGTCGTAGCCAGTTACATAGTGAAGATTTGCAAAATGCTCTCTGTCACCATAAATCACTAAAAAATCTAGCTTTCTCTCTTCCATGGCATTTCTCACAAGATTTAGCCTATCCTGATACTGAAGCGCATTGATTTCAACATAATTGTCGATGGTCTTATCCTCTGGTAACTCTATTTCCACTATTCTTATTTTCTTCACTAATCTACCCCCATTCGGTTTCTGTTAATCAATCGATTTTGATACTAAGTGTTGGCATAAAATGACCGTTATGAGATATTCCTGCGTTCCCATCTCTGTCGAGAGCAATTACTCCACATGGGAATCCCCGTCTTGAACATATATCTACAACTTTTGAACAGGCTTCTTGAATGGGTGTACCATTTTCCACCATTTCTACAACTTTTCTGGTTACGCCTACTCTGATAATCCCTTCACCAATTCCTGTTGCAGAAGAACCTCCATAGAAGGTCGCAAAAGTCCCTGCACCAATAATCGCAGAATCACCCACTCTTCCAGGAAATGCCTTTGCAATTCCTCCAGTAGAAGTGCCTGCAACGATGTATCCTTTTGAATCTAGAGCAACCGCTCCCACAGTTGAAAACAGCTTATGTTCCTTAAGCTTCTCTGTATATTTTTGAATGAAATTCCTGAATTCTTCTGGAAGCTTAGTGATTTCTCTTTCATCAACATTTCCGTGCTGTTCTTCAGGACCAATTTCACGGAAACCCGAAATACGTGCAAATATCTCTGCGCCTTTACCACACAACAGAAGATGCGGCATTTCCTCCATAACTCTTCTTGCTACACTAATAGGATGAGCAATATTTCTGATTCTTATCACTCCACCTGCGGACTCATTGCTATCCATGATTGCAGCATCCATTTCAATTTCTCCAATCATGTTGTTAAAAGAACCAATAACTCCTGCATCAAAGTGAGGATTGTCCTCCAAGTTCCTTATCACGTGCTCAACAGCATCAAGAGCGGAATCCCTTTCCTTGAGAATCGACAAACCTTCCTCAAAGGCATCTCTTAGCCCGGAAAGACGGGCTCTCTTTTCCTCATCAGGTAAAAAACCCTCGTCACATCCTCCATGCACAACAAGCACTTTCATTTTCTACAGTGACCTCCTGTTCAAGAAAACCCAATCTTCATTTGAACTCGATTTTTTGGAGAAATCTCATTATTCTTTCATTGTTCGAACCGAAAAAATCCTCAGTCTTCTGATCAGCCAACACCTTCCCGTTCTCAAGAAATACCATCCTGTCAGCGACTCTTCTTGCAAAAGACACTTCATGAGTCACCACAAGCATGGTCGTTCCCTCTCGCGCGATTCGCTCAATAACCTCCAATACTTCAGATGTCATCTCCGGGTCCAAGGCAGAAGTTATTTCATCAAGAAGAAGAGCGCTTGGTTCCATAATCAAAGCCCTCGCAATTGCGACCCTTTGCTGTTGACCACCTGAAAGTTGCGAAGGGTAGCTTTTTATCTTCTCGCTAAGTCCTACCATTTCAAGAAACTTCATCGCTTTCTCTTGTGCTTTTTTCTTACTAAGTCCCAGAACATGGATGGGACTGAGCGTAACATTTTCGAGGGCATTAAGATGTGGGAACAAGTTGAACTGCTGAAAAACCATTGAACACTTCTCTCTTATTTCCCTAATATTCTTCTTCTCGTTTATGGATAGTCCATCAACAACGATTTCACCACCATCTATCTTCTCAAGACCATTTATGCAACGTAAAAGAGTACTCTTACCTGCACCGCTTTGACCCATTATAACGGTGACTCCCTTATCAAAATCAATGCTTAGTTCGTCCAATACAATTGTGCTACCAAACGATTTGCTGACACCGCGAACTTGAATCATGAGATGCCTCCTCAACCTATCTTTCCGTAGGACTTAACTCTGGATTCGGCGTACCTGGCGAATTTCGATATTGGAAAAGACAAAGCAAAATACAAAACTGCGACAATTGACCATATGACAAATGGTCTGTACGTTCGAAGAGTAAGCATATATCCGACTCTTGTAAGATCAACAAAACCAATAAGAGAGACAAGAGAGGAAACCTGTAACTGGTTGACGCAAAGGCCCACAAAGGAAGGGATGAATACTCTAATAGCTTGAGGAACAATTACAAGTCTGAATGTTTTCCAGTAATTCATCCCCAGAGAGTAGGCCGCTTCCCACTGCCCTTTTTCAACAGACCTGATGGATGCATAAACAATCACCGCGGCAAATGCACTCGTATTTATTCCAAGAGTCCAGACAGCGGCCTGAAAAGCCGACGGGCTGAAATCGGTCACCATCGCAATGCCATAGTAAGCAAAAAAGAGTTGGGCAACCAGAGGCGAATTCCTAATCGGTTCTATGTACACTAACAGCAGCTTGCTCAGGACGGGGATCTTTAGGCTTCTCAGCAATCCAATGAAAAACCCGACAACAAGACCTATTGCGATTGCCAGAAGGGTGACCGTAATTGTCATTCCCATCCCCTTCAAGAGAAGCAAAGCGTCATAACTAGTTAGTTTTGGAAATATATACTGTTCCACAATTCATCCCTCCGATTTGTGCCCTATGAGATTCCCTTGCTAATGAATTTTCTGTCTACAAGATGAATGAGTCCGGAGAGAGAGAACGTCAACACGCAATATAGAACCAGTATCGTCAAGTATATTTCAAATGGTCTAAAGGTATTTGAAGACAGAGTCATTGCATTACTCATCAGTTCGTTAGCCGTAATTGACACAGCAACCGAAGTTGTAAGGATCAAGTTTATGAAATTGCTTCCAAGCGGTTTGAATGTCACTCTCAATGCATTAGGAATGATTATCAGACGTACAATCTGAAACTTCGTGAATCCCAATGACTCAGCTCCTTCGATCAGACCTTTGTTTATCGAGATGATACCTGCTCTGATAATTTCACTGTTATAAGCCGCGTTGTTGATTCCCAAAGCAATAATAGCAGTTGTCACCGGTTCCGTCGTAATTCCCAGCTCAGGTAGTCCAAAGTAGAAAAAGAACAACTGAACAAGAAACGGTGTATTTCTGAAGAATTCGACATATGCTATCGCTATGCTTGAAAAGAGTTTCTTCTTCGAGATTCTCATGAAAGCTACTACAAGGCCAATAAAGAAACCGATGATTAGAGAGAAGACAGAAATAAAAAATGTCATCTTGAGTCCTTCTAGCAAAAAGTCAAGATTATTGAAAATAACTCTGAAATGTAAGGTCAACAGTAGCCCTCCAATCCTAATCAAATTAACTCTCTTACATTAACTAAGGGGCTCAACTCCCACAAATCAATGTGGGAGTCGAGTCGTAGAGAACTCACTGAAGACTTACCAGATATACGTAAGTTCTGCGGTTGGGAGAACACCCCACCACTTTTTGTATAGCTCTGCTTGCTGACCGGTGCTAATCAACTGCGAGACAAACATGTCTACCCACCTTAACAGATCGGGATTGCCTTTCTGTACACCAATACCTATAGGATCAGAAGTGTACAGTTTAGGCAATGCGGTGAATTCATCATACTGACCGGCCATGTAGTCAACTAATGTTCCATCTTCGATTGCTGCCTCAACTTTGTTCTGCCTTAGCAGAAGAATCGCGTTAGTAAACTCTTCAATGTAGACAAATTCAGTGTCCGGGGCCATCTTTTTTACAAGCGCTTCACCTGTCGTTCCTCTGCCAATTGCGACCTTTCTCCCATTGAAATCCTCTATGCTCTCGATATCGCTACCGGTTCTAACAAGGATTTTTATGCCGGTTCTAAGATAAGGCATGGAGAAATCTACTGACTTTGCCCTCTCGAGATTTGCAGTCATGTTGGCAATTACAAGGTCAATTTTGTCAGACATCAGCATAGGTATTCTTGTGGCACCTGTTACTTCAACTATTTCTAGTTTCACACCCAAAGCTTCTGCAATGAGAGTGGCAACATCGACATCATAGCCCATAGGCTCATTTTTCTCATTCCTGAAGCCTATTGGGGGTCCACCAAGTGCTATCCCAACAACAATTTTCCCGTCTTGTAGAATCTTGTCAAGTTTGTCCGCACCCATCATCGTACCTGTGAAAATCACGCTTAGAATCAACAATACAATCAATACTTTCTTCACAATTTTCCCCTCCTTGGATTTTTGGTGTTAGCAACTCGATCAAGTCTGCAGATTATCGCCTCCTTTCAGTAATTCTCGCTATCTGGATGGCTCGCAACAGGAATCTCTTTTCACTAGTAAAGGCGGTAGAACAACGTGCTTTTTCGAGTCGGAAACGCTCTTTGCAGTGATTCTCCTTAGTATTTCATTCGCGGCCATACGACCAAGCTTTTCTAGAGGCTGACTTACTGAGGATAGCTTTGGCCTCACTACCCTTGACATTTCTGTGTCGTCATATCCAATCAAAGAGATGTCTCTCGGAATAGTAAGCCCCGCTTCTTCAACTACCTCCATAGCGCCAATTGTCATGTGATCATTCCCACAAAAAACAGCTGTTGGTGGTTCAGGAAGGTTTAGAAGAGTTTTCATTCCTTCCCTACCTGATTCAATATTCCAGTCACCCTCGACAACGTAATCTTCTCGGAAGGTAACCCCGTTTTCTCTCAGTGAAGCAACATAACCATTGAATCTATCTACCGCATTATATGAAGGAAAGGGCCCGCAAATGTGGGCAATTTTTCTGTGACCAAGTGAGGCCAGATAATTCACAACATCAAATGCGCCCTTGAAGTTGTCTATTTCAAAAGAACTAAGTGTATCACTCAGCTTCTTGTTGATAGTGATTATTGGCAAGAAAGCGTCGAGGCTTTCGAGAAATGAGTAGTCTGATTCATCAATTATCAAAATCAAGAGTCCGTCTGCGCTGCTACTCTGAGCGTGGCTAATAATGTTGTTCTCCCTCTTCTTGCCATCAAGATCAATGAACTCAAAAGAGAACTGATAGTTCTTGTCAGAAAGAGTAAGGCTCACTCCCTTGAATATCGGATTGTAGAATAGCCAGCTGGAAGGAATCAACCATCCAGAGTATTCTGTAGCTTTCCCCATCATAAACAGGGACACCGTTTCACTTGTTCTTTTTGAGAGTCTTCTGGCGAATGAATTCGGAGTGTAGTTGTGTTCTGCAGCCAGTTTGGTAATGAGTTCTACAGTCTTGGCGGCAACCTTCGGATTGCCGCTAAGCGCCAAAGAGACTGTTGCTTTTGAAACATTTGCTTCCCTTGCTAAATCTTCCAGTCTAGTTTTTATCACTCTCTTTTCTTTCTCTTTCAAGGAATGCTCCTTTCAGAGATGTTTTAAACCGGTTTAAATTTCTCGATTAACAGGATTGGCTCTTGATATGGTTTGGGATTCTTTTAGAGAGTAACCCCCAGTTTCACTAATAGCAAAACACTTAACCATTGATTTTAACCGGTTTAAATACTCTTCAAAACACACATGCATTCGTAAATGCAATTATTATTGTTGAGAGTCGGAGTAACAACTAGGAGAAGTCTTCAAACCGTCCTTCAAATGATAGCAGTTACAAACTCAATTACCAAAGCTTAAGAAACAACGTCTTCTTTGGGCTCCCGTGATAAGGAATAACTATTGACAATTATTCGTGTTTTTTGCCTTATTTGACCTTCACTTGCATGAGGGGATTTTGGAATTACGTAAGTGATGGCTCAAAAGTCTGCAGGCCCGCGCTGTCAAACTAGAAATGACATATCTATTTCTGCAAGCAAATTCAGAGCCTTAGCAAACAACCATCGGTGAAAATGATACGGGTTGAATGAAACTGAGCTGCAGTCCTGAACCCGCGTCATCCTGTCATCTGAACCTGATTCAAAATCCTGTTTTTTCAATGTTTTCAATAAGTGTGGTCGAGAAAGAGCATTGTCTATAGCTTCGATTCGAGAAAACTTGGAAAATCTAGTCCCATTTTCTAATTCTGACCCTATTTATGTTATTTGTAGTGTTCGCAGCAGTGAAAAATGGAGTCTGACCCTATTTATCGTTCAAAAATGGTAAGATTCCCACCCATCCTGTTATTATTCGAAAGCGCTCCATAGAAGGACATACTATGGTCAGGACTGTTTTCTACTGCAACTGTAATCAGAACATTCCCATCTGGTTGGACTATTCCAGACAACGATCCAAAGATACCGTTATTTACAACAACTTCCCCAGCGAAACTCCCGCCGGATTGAGTGGTTATATAGAAGTCCAGCAACACTCCCACCTATTCCTCTTGATACATAAAGACCTCCCACTTGCCTAACATATTTGGATACATCTGACCAACACAAGAGGAAAGAGATAATACTATTACTACTGTTGCCAAGAAAAACAAAATCAAGAAGTCTCTTTTTTCATTTGCGTCACTCCCTTTTTGTTATCAACAATATGATAGCCTTTGTTACACTGAATTCAAAATGGCAAAAACAGGTACCTAATCTATTCTAGAAACCCACCTCCATAAAGTCTTTATCCAACGACACTATATTGACGACAATAGGAATTTGAAGTAACGGTGCTATGATTTAATTTGAAATACATATAACAATTGCTTACGGAAGATTCGGGATTTCAACGAAATTAGGGGGTGTTAGTCTTGCGTAAAGGGATTAAGGGACTTCTTGGGCTACTGATCGTTATGAGTATCCTACTATCAGGATGCATAGTAACTACTCCTGTGAACCAAGGGCAATGGGTTCTGAAGGATCATTGGCAGCATTATATACTTTCGGAGCATTACTACACTTATTCTTATTCGCTTTACCCAAGTTACAACTGCGATAATGTAAAGATCACTGTCAATTGCTCTACAGCACCCAGCTATGGTTTTGAAGTATGGATAATGACTCAAATTCAGTTCAATAACTTCGTCAATTTCAATTCAGTTAGTGTTGTCGACCACTTCACGGTCTATTCAGGCAATTACACGTTCTATTCTAGTGCAATGTCGCCTGGAGAAACTTATCGTGTCGTGGTTGACAATACTGATTATGGATGGGTAGATACTAATTGGGATGGTTATGACGATTACTGCAGATTTGATGCAAGCGTCTATTTTCACATTAATTGAGATGCCTCTGTTTCCGATCGTCTCATCCTCAAGATCCTGCCTCATCACGTAACCCTCCAAAGCATGACACAGAACAGTTGGGAAGCTTTAGGGCAAAAGGAGGTTCAAAATGAGAAAAGTTCTTTCGGTAATGCTTTTGGTAACTCTTCTAGCTGGAAGTATGGTAGCGGGTTTTACTATGTATGATGCAATGTCTTTGGGACACTATCACGGATTAAGAGATGCAGATAATACCGGCTTCTTTGGGGCTGTGATTTTTGGATCTCTGTCTGCACTGGTTACGAATACTGGTTCGACATCTCTTCCTGCAAAAAGGGTTGCTTATATCAACAGTCTTACAAATGATCTTGAAGCAATCGCCGCCTATGAGGAAGCATATTCATTTGCATATTCTAACCGAATAGCCTGCAATACTTGGAGAGGTTATGTAATTGCTTCCGTCATAAGTTCGGTAATTGCAGTTATTACTCTGCTGTTGGGAGCGTCGAGTTAACAGAAAGAGGATTATAGAGAAGTCCATTGCTTAGTCCAGCCCTTTTTCTCGGAAACACTCAGAAGTAGTGAGAAGAGATCCTGCTTTTGCGGGGGGCTTTCAAAGATGAAACCATCATTCTCGCTAATTACAGCTATTACGCAGCAAGAAACAGTCTCGACATTAATATAACACTTGTTACATTGTAGGCAAAGACCGGGCAAAAATGGGAAGAGTCAAAGTGCGTCCTTGTTTTCTTCAAGGCGCTGGTGATTCCGCCTGCCTGGTAGGATGCTTGGAGAGATCGGGAGCATTGCCTTCATAATAAACCTAAGAAGTAATCTAGAGCACAAGAAAGGAAAACGTCTCGTGTGAACTAACTGGCAGGGCGTTTCCCATCGTTATTCTAGTAGAGCAGTAGCAAAAAAAGCCCCACCCGATATTTATCGCGTCTCGCCTTCGAGGCGTCTCCACAAGAACAATCCTCTCGCAATCTCCTTCTATTAATTTCAGCGCTTCTCTTCTCTCAATTCTCCAGCCTCACACGCATTACGGCTACTTGAGGATCCAGGATAACTACAGGGACTTTTCTGAGAGACTATACATAGCGCGCTCGAGATGTTGACTATAGGCTCCAAGGGGATCGTAGTCGCCCCGGTCACGATGGCGACAATAGCTTCCAGGGACTGCAAGTCATAGCGTGATTTCTTCTGTGCTCAAGACTCTTCAGATTCTTTCCAGCGTTCTCCGCTCCAAAAGGCAACATTCAAGTCCCACTTAGCTACAATAAAGGGAGTCACCTTTTTCGCAGATTTTTTGAATTCCAAGCCGTTGCCTCCTAGCCTGTTTCTGCTTTCGATTTCTCAACGATCTCCTTGTAGTGTTCGCAGCAGTGAAAAATGGAGTCTGACCCGTTTATTCTACAAGGACAACCCTCTTCCCGAATATGTCATAAACGGAGGCATAGGCCGCAGCGAGTTCTACAGAGCCCCCATCTGGCCGGAATACATGGAGTTTGTCAAGAAATTCAACATAGGTGCGAAGTACTTCAGGATATGGAAGAGATCTGTAGGTGCCGTAAGAGATCGTTGTGAATTCAGTCGACCTTGAAATGGAAGCGAGAAATTAGTTTGCATGGAGTATCACACACGATACCAAAGCTAACAGAGACTGGAGGATTGCAGTTTGTTCTATTTATGCTGAAGGCTTAAGAAACCAACTACTCACAATATTAGGCACAGCCTGCACCCCGATCCTATAGGCTACAATACTGAATTCATGAACTCAAATCGCACTTCACTTTCCGAAGAGGAAGTGCATGTAATCATAGTTCTGATCTCGCTCAGGAAAGAGAATGTGTTTCTCTGCGAACTTTTCTTTACACCAGGTGCCATTATCATACGTCATGTATAGGTCAGAATATGTTGTAGCAGAAATGATGTAACTATCAAGCGATACATCGTTCCGCCCACTTCTACTAGAAATCTCATTTGCCAATTTGACAAGCCTTTCCCAAAGCCGTGCCTTCTCATCATGAATATAAGCTTTAGCATGCATCATGCCGTGCGGTTCAACAAAAACGATTCGTTGTTTGCTATTAGCCAATAGCCATAGGATGAAGTCGGGATAAAACCCGCTGTTTTCGAAGAACCCCACGCCCTTTCCACGGCTTAGATTTCGAAGTACGAACAGCTCCTTTCCGGCCAAGAAATTGTTGCCTTCTTCATCACGGAATGTCTTAAGGTCTCGTAGGAATTGTGTTTCGCTAGAATTGAGAACAGGGGGAATGGTTTGAAGTTTTCTGTTTATTTGTTCAATCAAGATCGGCAGATAGAGGCTGCCGCAAAAGTAAATACGTTGAAGATCTTGATCCTCCTCTTTATAGAGACGATCGCGATTATTCAACAGATTACTGACAGCTGCAATCAGCTGTGCATCTGAAGTCCTGACTATATAGCAAGCTTTGTTTTCGCTCACTTGATCAACATTGAGGGCAATGTTGGGGTCATTATTATCCAACAACCTGTATTCCATAACTTCAGTTTCCCATCTCTCACGGCGACGATGATAGTACGCATCAAGATACTTTTTTAGTATGCTGGTTATAGCTTGCTGCAGCAAAATTCTTCCAGAGAAGGAAGATGGATTAACCACCTCTTCATCAGTGATTAATTCATAATTGATAGTTTCCATTAATTTTCGAGGTGTTTTTGGTTGGATGGTCAGGTTATGCCACTCCTTACTATATTTGTATTCCAGCAGATCAAGATACACTCTCTCCCAGTTCACCAAATTTAGGTTTACGTCGCGTATTCTCAATTCCTGACCGGCTTGTACATTATCTTGGATCAGACCATACCCAGCACCCGCCATTGCCTGTAGCCTAATAGACATATCTAGACGTACAATGATGTTTTCGTCTGCTTCCAAATCAAACCGTTCCTCTGACGCAAAACTTCGCCCATTTGGCGCACGAGGAATAACAAGGCTCTTTTTTAATGCGGGCTCATTAATCCATGTGAAAAGTGGTAGTTCAATGAGTGGCTCTGTTTCTACTCCCTCGCGTTCAAGATACTCGCGGAACTGAGCCATGTAGTTTGCCTTGACAGAAAAAATGTTAAGAGTCTCCAGTATGTTAATATGTTTGGGATGAGGACCTTCCAATACTGTGCTGCGCTTCAAACTCATCTGAGCACCTTTAAGTCGTACGCCGCGCCCAAACAGCTGAATGATCTGAGAACCTTCCATACTACCAATATTCAAAAGTCCCATGTTGGCAACGCGCCATGAGTTCCAGCCTTCCATGAATTTCTTGGCTCCAACAAGAACATGGATCTTAGAATTTGGCTGATTAATATCTTCAAACAGAGAATCGCCAATAACATCTTCTTCAAGAGTTATTCCATTTGCATGTTCTTTCACCAGATTTTTGAAGGCCGATGTGTCACCTATGTAAATGACACCAAAGTACTGGTCTGAATTTGATGCTTTCAATCCGATTTCTCCTTGACTGCCGCGAATATCTGCCAGGTGTAGACTTCCACTTTGTGATGAATGGAAAACTTTTCGGAGAATGTCGTTATACAATGCCACCCCATTTTGATTTTTCTCTCTCAAGTAGGAGAAATGATTTGAAAAGACGTCCAAGCCATTCTGATTCATTAACTGAGTTCTTCCGTTTAGTATATTGTCAATGGTTGCTGTCACCCAATTGCAATCACTAAGGATCCGATGCAGGAACCGCGCCACTGTCAACACGTCACTGGACACTTCACTTTCTCCTTTGGTAACTCTTGAAATCGAATTCTTGACAGTGCGTCCAACAAAAACCCATAGAGGTTTTTCCAGGTTGTAGGGTCGAAGCGCCGTATATCGATCTTCGTACAAGTGCAACTGCTCATAGAACGAAAGTAAATTGCCAAGTAGCAATATATCTGTTTGATTATTATGATTAACATCTCTCAGGTTAAGTATTCGAAAGTCTTTACCAAACCCATCACCGTAGAAGTACCGATAAGAATAATCAAACACGATAGTTTTACCATATTCTGTGGTGAGGCTATCATTTCCTACGGCTGAGAGTGCCTGTCCAAAAGTCGCACTATATTCAAATGTGAATCCAGTCTCAGCAAGTGCGTCACGGTAGCTGCGCCAGGCTTGTCCACCGGTACCTTTATGGCCTTCGTCAACGAATATTAGGTTCTTTCCCTCAAAGGCCTCTACAGGTACACTGACCCCTGACCCCCTCTTTTCACCAACAAGTTTTGTGATCTCAAGCACTTGCACTACTTCTAGATGATCAAACAAGCCATTGTTATTCAAATCAAAGCGTCTGGCAGGAATACCTGAAAGTAATAGTTCATCAATGTGTTGATCAGAAAGCTCTTCATTTGGTGTAATCAGCAAAATATTGTCTAGCGGATCTAGATTATAGTGCAAGAATTGGTAATAGTTCAAGTGCATAAGCAGTGTTTTGCCGCTGCCGGTTGCCATCCAATATGCAAGTTTAGTTAGATCTTCTCTTACTATGGGGTCTAGTTGTGGCTCCGCTGGTTGAGCGTTACGCGCTTCAACAAAAGCACTAAGGTCTTTTATCAATAGATCCTTATGATTGAAGAATCTGTCCAAAAAGATTTCAGTATATAAGGCTGCGAGATGCTGGAAATAACGCAGTGTGATGGGTATTGAACGGTGACGGTTCATCTTCTCAAGGTGGCAACGAATGTTCTCATCATAGCGGATTAAATCATCTGCTGGAATAAGCACCCTTCTTCCTCGAGCCAACAGATGTTGACACAAAAAGCTTTGACCGTCAGCATAATAACCTTCCTGAACCTCTACGCAATCCTTAAGCATTGCCGCGTTGCTTTCATATCCTAGTACACTATTTAGCCATGCCAAAAGGATTAGACGATTTTCCAGTCTGACATATTGTTGAACTCCGTTTGGCATGATCATACCTCCTCAATTTTCATAAAGCCTTGCCGAATCACTTCGGCCATTCTTTTTCGTCTCTCTGCTAAGAACTCTTGGAACTCCATTTCATACCATTTATTCGGAAGAGCATGGAGACGACACATATCTCTAAGCTCATCAGCTGAGAATCTGTCTTCGATTTTGGGAACATAACTAGCGGGCGCACTGTCCGAGATTTCGACATTGTCGCTCCATTCTACAAGAGCGTAGTTCGCTGGCTGATTGATCAAACGATTTTCTTTTATCTGATGTCTTTGAAGATAACTGCGCGGGAAAAGATGGTGTCTTTCTAGAGCAGATCTTTTCGCTTTTGCCGAAGGATCAAGCAAGTCCACTACTCTCATTCTCGAGTAAAGAACCGGAGCATCTAGCAAACACAGAGAAGCATAGTATGCGAATTGTCCAGTATTACGTGCTGCAGCAGTTTCCAGTTCGTTAGGCAAGGTGAATTCCCAGTAATCTTGAGTGAGAACTGCATCAATCTGTTCCTCTAGAATACGCACAAAATCCTCTGCATTATCTGTATTACGCAGGAGTGCTAAATCCTGCTCCATACGACTTTCAGAGGAACCTGTATAACGCCCAGTTAAGGAAGCCATGAAAAACCATCTAGCAATTGTCTCTCGCAATTTGTACAGATCGACCTTAAAGTCGCGTTTCCCAATAAGCCAAAGAGAATAAGTATAAACAATGGCCATTTGCGATGAGATAAACTGAGAGCTAGTATATCCCGCTCTCCTAAGAACCTTAAAGAACTCGTGCCAATTCTGGAGGTTAAGCACAAGAATCTGGTTTTTTCTAAGTATATCAAACTGCTTTTCCCTTTGCTCTTCAGAAAACTGGTTTGTCTGCAGGTCTTTGCCCCGCAGAAGTGAATATACATGTTCCAGGCGTGCGCGACGAAACCCCAGTGCAACGTTGACCCTAAGTAATTGATCTGGACTTGGGAGGAGATAATGGTTGAACGGAGAAGTTTGGTTTCTAACAGGCGGTCTTTTTGCTTGCCAACAGAAATCCTCCAGTTCTTTACGACCTTCGTCCCAAAAGACAGACATTAAGGTAAGAATGAAATCTGCCTGATTTAGCGGTGTGCCCTTGCTGTTTATTCGGACAAAGATCTCCGCAACGCTATCTTCGTTTACTGAATACGATATCTCAAGCGCGGTAAGTGGATAATCCTTGAGTTGTTCAAGGCGCTCAATCGCAGAAGCAATTTCATCCTCTGCTTCTTGAGTGATTTGGCATCGTGTCTTCAATTTATCCAGAAAATCATCGATGAATCTGCGATTGCTCGCACCTGGTTGCCATATCACACTCACATCGGGAATCCACTCAGCGTCTTTTTCGATTGCGGAATTCAGTACTTCAAATCTTTCTTCAATAGGATTAAATGAGATTCGAATCCGTTCTGGGTGGAATTCCCTGTTTTTTACTACACTTGCCGTGATGACTGCATATAATGAAGTGAGACGTTGCTGTCCATCCACGATCAGCAAACGAGCGACTTTCTGCTTTTGATCTACTCCAATGGTACGGTGTACATCCGAATAACCATTTTCCCAGAATAATAGGTATCCAATAGGAAAACCCCTATACATCGAATCGAAGAGATCACGGACTTTTGTTCGTGGCCAAACAAATGGGCGTTGGATATCTGGCAAGCCAATTTCGCCCATTTTCAAGTCCTCAATGAGTTTCTTAAGTGTGTAATCTACCTTCTTGAACAGCACATCAGGCATCTAACCCGTCACTCCCTTGAACATGGCTTCTTTGAAGATGGGATCAAGTGAACGTGCCCCATGTATATAGGAATCATTG
Source organism: Mesotoga sp. Brook.08.YT.4.2.5.2. (assembly GCF_003351125.1). Classification (NCBI taxonomy): domain Bacteria; kingdom Thermotogati; phylum Thermotogota; class Thermotogae; order Kosmotogales; family Kosmotogaceae; genus Mesotoga; species Mesotoga sp. Brook.08.YT.4.2.5.2. Next base: position 8,905 of record NZ_JPGZ01000057.1, on the reverse strand, counting down.
TTGACCAGGATTTCGTCAGCATCCTCTAACATATTCTGATTTTGGACAAACGTGGCATCTCGCTCATAGTTACCTTTCACCCATCCTAGCGTTTCACGCCAGATTACCACCATTTTTCGGTTTTCACGAGTTACTCCACGATAAACTAGATAGCGCCGTTCCTCGTCAAAATACGCTCTCCGAGATTGTACAGTCAATCCGATCAGATAATTGAAGGTTTCTGGCAAGTCAACTGTTTGTTCGCGAGTCTCTCCGTCACGGTATATACGAAGCTTATATGAAAAAGGAGACTGCAGCTTCTCTACATTCAGAAGAGTTTCACTCTTGCGTGTCTCCCAATTGAGCATGTAGTGGAGAAGATACTCGTCTTTGAAGAGGTTTAGGGCTTGCTGACCCGTTTCGATGTCAAAATTAATGTTGCTAAGAGCGTCCTCATAGCTTTCCAATTGAATGTATTTGAAGGCACCGCCACCTTTCCACTCAGATTGTTTAGAAATACCACTTTGCTCACCATACAACACTCTCTTCATACGCCTCAGCGGTTTTTCTCGGAAATAGCTTTCACAATCGATACCAATATACTTGCGTCCAAGCTTAGCAGCTACAGCAGTTGTAGTACCTGAACCGAGAAAAAAATCGAGAACAATGCTTGATTTGTCCGATCCCCAATGAATTAGTCTAGACAAAAGTTGTTCAGGTTTTTTGCCTCTGGATAGAGTCACACCACCCTCGTTTGCAAGATCTGCCTTGGGAATTTCTGCGTGCGGCCATTGATCAGTGATTTTATTTAGCTTCAAGATTTTGTTGTCTTCGAGGCGGGCACTATCACGGAGCCACACGAAAATCTGCCGGTTGTAATAGAAAGTGGTTATCCGTTGTCCAGCGTACCTTCCACGAGACACTAGATAGTCAGCCGAATATAAGCCATCGCCACATCGTGACAGAATCTCATGTTGAAAGGAATTCTCTCTCTGAATACTTGTCAGCCTGAATACCGAGTCAAAGTGTTCTGAATACTCAGCGAGTATCTCATCTTGCCGCCTTTCAAAATCACGAAGAGAAATAGTATGAATTATGTCTCCGTCATGCTTGTACACTGAGACTTGTTCCCCGGTTGAGGGGGCAGTGAAGCTGGACACAACCTCGCGTTCTCCTTGATTCACAAGCCTCTTGTTGTATCGGCGTAGAACGTCGATCTCGATCGGGCGTTCGTACATCACGTCGTTCAGATGGCTTTTGTCCATACAATAAGACAGGATATGTTCTTTCGTATTGACAATTGCCCCTCCCTGTCCCAACCCTGAGCTACCAGAGCGTTCATATGCTATCCACGCGAGAAAGCTGTCATCGCTGAAATGCTGGCTAAGAAGCAGCGCAAGACGGGCAGCCTCTTCGTCATCAATGCTGAAAAAGAGAACAGCCTTATCAGACAGGAGGGGTTTGACTGCGGTGAGTCGAGAATTCATCATTGCTAACCAAGATGAGTGCCGATAGGAATCCTTGTAAACAAAATCGTTGTTTCCCGTATTATAAGGGGGATCGCTGTATACAAAGTCTACCGCCTTAGCATAAGTCGCGGAAAGCAAAGATATAGCGGCGAAATTATCACCATGCACCAAAACACCATCGAGAAGATCAGTAAGATCCTCAACACTCCCTAATATAGTGTCTACGAAGTCTTCCGAAAAATACTTTGTATCAAGGACAAGCGTCGGATTCGCCTTCATGAGCGCCACTCTATTCTCTTCCTTGCTCTTGTCAATCGTGAATATGTTGGTCTGCTCCTCATCAATGCAGAAGAGCTGCTTCCATTCGTCCCATTGGGCATCGCATTTAGCGATGTTATAATAGTGGTCCTCGCCGATGGCACCGACCAAGATGCAGTATTGGGTCTCTGTAACGAATTTTCGCTTTTCCCAGAGCATTTTCTGAACGTCTTCTATCTGAGCAAGAAAATCCACAATTTTACTTCCTATACGTTTAATCAGGCGCATCATTTGAAACCATCCCTCGGACAGATCTTCACCGGCAACTTCTAACTCATCGAGATTGAGGACCTCGTTCTTCAGATAGAAATCCAGCTCGCGTAGAAGGAAACCTCGAAGGTCCTTGTGGATGAAGTAGTCTCGAGAGTTGCGAGCTGTGTACTGTCTAATGTGATGTTCTAGGTTCGAAATGGAATTTCCACTCGCATCCCTGTATTTCTCGCCCTTCAAAGCCTCCAAAGCTTCGAGATTATTTTCAAAACGTATAGGGATCATCTGAATAGTTGCTTCATTAATCTTGTTCTGCTGATTCTTATTACCATATGTACTGACCTCGTCTTTTTTCAAAGGTCGATACTCAAAGGGAATAATTAAAGTGTAGGTTTCCTCGTTCCAAAAGGTATCGTCAGGCACTGGAAGGAAGAAGCGCTTTTCTCCCTTAACATTGTTCTGTTCTACATCTGCTTCTTGAATCTTGAAATCTATAGTTACACCGTTGTGAGCCCTCCAACTGTAATCTGTGAAGTATTCTCCAGTCTTAACGTAGTATTGGTCCTGGTTCGCCCAGTAGAGAGTGACCTCCTCACCATTGTAGGGGATGGCGTAGCGTTCCTTTCTCGAGTATCGGCGCTTCGAAATGAAGTCCCCATCCTGCCAATAACGACTGAAGAATGTGTAAAGATGATTATATATTGTGGTCTCTAAAACTTGTGAACTATTAGTATTAGTAGCGTTTGCAAACGCTTCAAGATACTTTCTGCCTACTGGTGTAGCATGATACTGATTTTCCAAAATGCCTTCAGCATTAATGGCATCCTCACCTAACGTTCTAAGGACGTCTTCTTTGGCGGCAGCTAGTTCTTCATGCGCCTTTCGTTGCGCAAATAGAGAACCACTATTCAATTCTTCTGAAATGGCTTTGGACAAATCTTCAGTGATCCACTGCTCAATTATCTGGCGTTTATGATTCATTATGCGGTAGATTCCAAACTCAAGGTCAGCACTTTCGAACTGGAAGAGTTCGCGCAAAAGCTGAATGAATTTCTCTTGTGGATTCATGTTATATCCCCTTTCTTGGTAATTCTCATGTAGCTGGGAGTTATTCACCCGTTTTCAGCAGGTTTTAGTATATATAACTATAATAACTGAGTATATCATCAGTACAATTTTACAGTCGTAGTTTTATAAGCAACATAAATGTAATTGTGTGGACTTCGATCGAAAAAACTTTAACTAAACTGTGAAGTCGATCGAAGTCTCATTTTGGCTAATCCTAAGGACTTGTCACGTCCAATTACTGACATTATTGGATCTAGGTTTAATTGAAATTGCCGCTTCTCGTAATCTTGGGAATCCATGTACCTCTGTTGAATAACTAACACAATGATAGCAAATATGAGGTGGGTGTTACGAATTTCTTCTCTGAGCACAGATGCGTTCCTATTTGTTCTATTACCACTTATGTAGAAGGATCAGACAACAATTTTCCATTCTCCATCGCTTTTTGCTTCAAGCACATTTGCTGCTACAATTGATTTCTAAAGAATTACCAGATTAGCTACAAGCACCATACTTGGGATACAGAAACATGGCAAAAAACTCCAAAGATGTTATTGAAAGAATCCGTCATCTCCAAAAACATTGCTCAGCCGGAATCTGCTATGTCCTGGTAGGTAGAACAATGCCTGCCACTTCCAATAAGGATTTCCACAAATTTCCACTTCAAAACCACAGGTCAGTCTTCTTATCAATTTCCAACATTCAATCAGACTGTTCTTACAGTTGGGTTCAGAAGAGCAGTCAAATCCAGGGTTCGTGCCGTAGTGGGCTTTTTTCCCGCATGGATAGTTCGAATTTGAGCAAAGCGGATCTTTGGGAAGACAATATAAGTAGAATGTTTCCATGTATTTAGCCGATATTCCTGCCAAAACATCAACAAATGAAATGAGAGTGGACAACTTCTTTTCATATCCAATCTTCAAGTATTTTGGTTTTATTATGAAATTTGGTCCCGCGATGTTGCACTGTTTCGCATTTGCATAGTTCAGCACTCTGGTTCTCAGATTGTTAATGAAATCTCGATTACTTGCTACGTCTATATACCATATCAAGTCTCGAGGCACTTTATAATGTGTCAAATATGATGTACTCCTTATGAATGGGAGCAGTCGTTTGTAAATAACTTCATAAGCTTCAACAGTTGCACGGTTTACGGAATCTGGATTGGAGTATAGATGTTTGTCGATTACCAACACACTTGGTAAGCAAAGCTCATCAACTGAAAGCTGCTCATATGAATCAAGAAAGGAGTACAGATTATTTGGTTTTCTTGCTTTCTTATGTAGGAGAGACCATTTCTTGATATCACATAGAAAGCTAGTCTTGTAGATGTTAGCTACACGGTTCAAAATCAAATCCAGCTTGTTATCATCTAGAAGAATGCTGCAAACAACTTTGAAGTGAGATGATCCTTTCGAGAATGACAATCCGTTGTCTCCGGATTCGTCGGAGAGAAGAACAAGTGCCATTCAGTTTTCCTCCATGGAAAAAAAGGCTCCGGATCCATACCCAAGCCGAGTTGCCTGGTGCCACTGGATTCACCGAACGGCTCACCTGTGACGGCCGGAGCTCCTACAAACCTATTTACTTTATAGCTCAAAATTCAGCAAATCTGAAACCCCAGCAAACGTAAATACGGCAGCATATAGCTCATGAGAAATTGTTAGCATCAACAAGCTCCTTGAAACTAGCAATTGGGACGAATTCCTTCTCAGTTTGAGATTGCCAAAAAAGTGAAGTAGAAGCTTTGTGATCACCTCACCAGCACCTTCATCGCAGTCTTCCAAAGGCCCTTGTTCAGGAACATGACGACAAGGTCTATCAAGACATCCAGGATGAAGTCGAAGAATTCTGGATCGATCTTCCACTCTTCATCTGGAAGCGCATCCTTTATCATCTGCTTCACTTTCTCTTTCTTCTCAGCCCCGTTGCCGGGAGATTCTACATAGCTTGCGAAAATTGTGATTAGGGATATTAACTCTCTTATCCAGTTCATATGGATTACCTCCTTGTAGATTATTTGTTCTGGCGCTTCGCGCCTAGGTTCCTCGTTCCGACGCTTCGCGTCCATGTTCTTGGTTAAAGCAAAGATCATAGTCTGCGCTTCGCGCCCACGTTCTTCGTTCCGACGCTACGCGTCCATGTTCTTGGTTAAGGGCAAAGATCATACTCTGCGCTTCGCGCCTAGGTTCCTCGTTCCGACGCTTCGCGTCCAGGTTCTTGGTTAAAGCAAAGATCATAGTCTGCGCTTCGCGCCTAGGTTCCTCGTTCCGACGCTACGCGTCCATGTTCTTGGTCAGAGCGGAGTTGATCAAAGACGCCGATTCTTTTAGAATTCTCTCGGAGGTGAATGATGTGTCTACAAGTTACAAAGATTTGCATGTATGGCAGCTCAGCATGGATTACGTGATGGAGATCTACAGATTAACCAGAGACTTTCCTGAGTATGAGAAATACGGTCTCGGTTCTCAGCTCCAAAGATCTGCTGTATCCATTCCTTCCAATATCGCCGAAGGTTCTGGAAGGCAGCATAGAAAGGAGTTCATTCAATTCCTCTACCTCGCGAGAGGTTCTCTTCTTGAATCGCTTACTCAACTTGCCATAGCCAATAGGCTCGGCTACATTAACGACAGCTGTCTTGAATCAATCGAAGCCGTCGGCACAAAGATCAACATGATGATCAACAAACTGATCAGTTCTTTGAAGAAACCCGGGCTGTAAGCCCGGGCATCCAAGAACGAAGAACAGATCCTCGCTCTGGAACGAACAACTAATGTGGTCAGATCAGATTAAACAACTCATTCTTCTGGGTGTCGATCACTGCCGCGTAGTCTACCGCATAGCTTGAAGGGATTGCCTTCAGAGTTATGAGGTTTCCCATCACTGTCTCGACTTCAGACTGAGTCAGACTCTCCTTGGGCTCCTTTATGTAGAAGCCCTTGGACTTCTTAGCGGTTGAATCGTACCACCTAACGCTCAGGTTTCTCATTTGAGTTCCTCCTTTCGAATAACGGTTCTCCGTTGACCGTCATCCGTCCTCCGAAAGAGCTGTAAAGTGCAGTGGCATTGCATTTTCGATCCTAATCGGCGAACGGACTACGGCCTACGGTTACATTGTTTCACCGGTCAGAGGTAAGAAGCTATTGAATTTCTAACCTCCAGCCTCTACCCTCTTACATCAATACGTCTCTTAATCGATCGGTCCGAGGGTCTGGGTTTCAACTAGCTTGATATCGGCGATGATGTAATCGGTGAGGCTCGCGATGTTATATGCTGCGTCATAAGCCTCCTGCGCAGTCATTGCCGAATCGACCTTGAGAGTCTGTCTCGAGAGGACTGGTTTGTCGTCCTCGATGACACCGGTATCCCAGGTGATCGAGAGTGACTTCTCAGTACCTACTACCATTACAGTTGTGCCAAGTCCCATGAAAATTCCTCCTTGTTCTAGAGGCCGGGGTCAGAGGTAAGGGGGTTAGGGGTTTGAAAGATCTTACCCACCCGCTACCACGTTCCCGCAACCTCCGTTTTTTTATTCGTGGCCACGTGAGATGAATATATATCACCGGGTCAAAAATCTCCAAGCTCAGGTGAAAAACACCTGACTTTGGCTCTGGAATTACGGGAATGTATAATCGGAATGTGGAAGCAAAGGCTGGTTTCTCGCGAGTGACGGCCGTTAATTCTAAGAGCGGTTCGACACGAAAAGAAAAAAGAAAGACGATGAAAGAACAAGAAATAGAATCAAAGAAATCGAGCAAAGAAAATAATCAGATCTAATCAGCAATAATCATGAATAATAAGCTGTATTTGAAAATCGCTCCGGTCTATCAATACTGAAAAGCTCATTAAAAGTTATTGACAGCGTTTGTGAGAATGAGATAGAATATATACAACCTGTTTTGATTGACTTACGGAGCTTATGGAGGTTCTTCAAAATATGGATAGTTTTGAAAAAACTGCTTTTATCTTTTGTTCTCTTTGTTTAAGGGTTTCTTTCTTGAAGAACTCAACTTCAGGTTTGTCCCCGTAGAATGACATTGGAATTCCTGACTGCACAGGAAACAAATCCGTGCGAGTTTCAAGCATACTACTGCGGTTCAAAGCTAAAGACAGTCCGGTAATATCAACATGAATATGAAGAGATGATTTGAAGTATATCGAAGGCTTCTAAGCCGTCGCATTCAGAAAATAGAGTTCTG
>NZ_JPGZ01000057.1:0-1575 GCF_003351125.1 Mesotoga sp. Brook.08.YT.4.2.5.2. | reverse complement strand
ATGAGAAAAGGTCCACCGTCAATGGTCCATCGTCCAAAGATCCGCTCTGGTCGCTTGCTAGGAGACGTTCACCGCTTGGAAGATCAATGCAACAATAAGAACAAGATCCCGTGCAGAGACATCACGGGATGACAGAATGAGGCCATTCAGGGATTATTAGCTTTCATGATTTGCGTCATTCTGACAAAGCTCCTGGTCAGAATCTGGTTCTGATCTTGTCGGCGAACAAACACTTAATATTGGGCAATGAAGTATGAATTGCTTTTCGGAGCGAATAGCGATCAGCGAAAAGCGGTTCTTCATAGCGCTCAGCGGGTTCATCGCTTTTAAGCGATCAGCGGTTCTTACGCAACTAACAACTTGGCACTTGCAACTGATTTTCCCTTGCAACTTGCAACTCAGAACTTGCAACTGAACTAATGAAAGGAAGGTGATTCGCCATGAATCCGGCAGTAAAAAACGAGAACGGACCTCTGGCAGGAGATCCGCTCTCAAGAAACAAATGTAACAACACCCAACTAAATACTACCACTTTCAAACGGGAAAGGTCTAATTCTGTTTACCCTTTTTGCAACAGTGATATTACTTCGTCAATTCCCGCAGAAGAAGCGTCAGGAATAGGACAGAATTTCTCTTGTCCATACATTTCCAGGCAATTAGCTCCTGAGAAATCGGAGAACGGAGAACGGCTGACGGAGAACCGTCACCCGTTCCCCTTATCCTATTCCCGAATCAAGGTCTTCATCGAATGTCCTCACAGGTTCTATCTCCGTTATTTTGAAGGCCTGCCAGAAGCTCGGGGAGAGGGAAGAAAACATAACGCTCTCATCTTGAGGGCGGTGTTCAACGCTTATCTCGGTAATTCTCCCACTCCCCTTCTCTTTGGAGAGAATCTCAAGAGGGATATGGAGCAGATAGAGTTCGGAGTTCAATTCCTCAAGAGCAAAGAGGTTCTTGCTCTCAATATCCCCTTCGCTCTGGACAGATTCTCCAATCCAATACCCTTCGATGAACCGGAAGTCGTGTTTAGGGGAGTAGCGCAGGCGCTCTATGAGGAAGAGCGGAAAGACGTCCCTCGTCCTTCGTCCCAGAGCGTGGACCCGTCCTTCGCGAAAAACCATGAAGCGGACTTCTTCGTTTCTCATCCCGAAAACGAAGCTAAAAAGAGCCTTGAATCTGATTTTCTTGGTCTTTCGGAGGACGGAGGACCGGGGACGGTCAACCAGGCACTTACCCTCTGTCACTTCAAGGCGGGGTTTGGCGATCCCGACTGGGAGAGGCTTCTTATATACGCCTGGGCTCTATCGAGAGTGGGATATAACATAGGCAGGATCGAATGGGTCTCTCTTTCTGCGGGCGCTTCCTTCTCGAAAGAGATAACGAAAGAGAACCTCGAAGAGGCGGGAATCAATCTATACGCCTGGATAAACCAGATCCTTCAGAGCGACTTTAGTCCTGAAGCCGGAGACCACTGCTCTTACTGCCTGTATCATTCACTCTGTCCTCTCATGGAGAAGCTTGGAGAGGATCTCACGATAAGTGACAGTGATTCTTTGAAGAAGACCCTTCAGAAGA
>NZ_JPGZ01000012.1:0-67528 GCF_003351125.1 Mesotoga sp. Brook.08.YT.4.2.5.2. | reverse complement strand
CAACCATTGGGGGTCGAAGGGAAAAAAGACGTAAGAGGCAAGAGGGAAGAGGTAAGAAGAGCAATTAGATCTTGTCTTTCTGACCTCTAGCCTCAAACCTCTTACATCGTACGCAGCTCAAGACGGTCGAGATTAGATCCCGTACAGAACCACTAAGGGATGACCGAGGTGAGTGGATTCCAGGGAAGGCTATTCGTTCTTTGAAACAATTCAAGTGACAAGTAGCGACTTGTAGAGCAAAAGCCAATAAACTCTCTAAGTATCTTGAAACGCTCTTCTCGGTGGACAGCGGACCGTTGACCTTAAACATAATGTTCATCAGCGCTCAGCGGGTTCTCCGCTTTTAAGCGTTAAGCGGTTCCTAGCCCACTAAGCGGAACTTACCTCTGCAAAGCAAAGACTGGCTTCTGAATCCTCCCGCTGAAAGCGACATCACTTCCCCGGACGTTCCTCCGGGCATCACTTCCTCGCGCCAGCGAGCATCACTTCCTGGCGAAGCCAGCCTTGCGTCCCCGGATGCTTCTCCGGGCATTGCGACCTGGCATGATCTTTGCCAGCCTTGCGTCCGCCGGTGCTCTTTCGGCGCCTTGCGTCTAATTTCAGCAGTGACTAACTTTTCTCTCGCCTTCTCGTGAGCGCAGCGAACGTCTCGACAATGCTCTTTCTCGACGGTCTTATCGGTGAACGGATCCTCGCTCTTGGACGGTCAACGGCGAACCATGTTTTAGAGCGTTCATCGGGTCCTTGTTCTTAAGCGTATAGCGGAACTTCAGGCGTGCAGCGGTTCTCTCCAGCGTACAGCGATCAGCGTTTTTTTAAAAGCGGGTCTTACCAGCGCTCAGCGGGTCCTTGTTCTTAAGCGTGCAGCGGTTCTTACATTCGAGATCCCGATCAGTTTCATATCGGGATGACAGTCCTTCACGTAGCTGAAGTGCTCCTGTTCAGGATCTGGGCTTGGGTCTCAGCGAAGGACGGGTCCATGATCTGGGACGAGTCACGAAGGACGGTTCTTCAAAGCCATCAGCGGGTTCTTGTTCTTAAGCGTACAGCGGATCTTCAGGGCGAGATCCCGTGCAGGTACCCTGAACAGGTGCACATCAGGGCAGGCTTTTTGGGGCAGGCTCATTAGCGTAGGGTCTATGGGATAACAGTCCTTCGCGTCATCCTGACAATGCTACTGGTCAGGATCTCGATTTGTAACACGAAAAATGGGACAGACCTCAGGAGCGAGATCCCGCACAGGAGCACTGCGGGATGACAAAGAGGGAGGATTTCAGGGCAGGTTCTACGGCATGACTGCAGAGTTAATCGTTTCTTTTCACCGCACCCATGACCCTGCACTCGATACCCTCTCTCTCCCTTCATCCTTGTTTCAGCATCCTGCTCTTGGTTCTGACCTTGACCAAGAACGAAGAACAGATTCTCGCTCTTGAACGACGAACGAACTCGTTTTCTTGGACGATCAACGGAGAACGTCTCTTTCCAGCGTTCAGTGGTTCATACGGAACCGGTCAGTGTCTATTTTCGCAAGACCTACTCCCCGATGCCCAAGCGGGGACTAAAGATCAAGTACGCAGAAGTGCATTAAATCGAGTCAATTTGGTAATGATGACTGATTCTGGAACTAAGGAATAAGATGATCGAACTCAAGAAAAGATGATGTAGGTAATGATGTGTCTGCTAATGTCAAGTAGCTTCCAGGCCATTGTAGTACGACATTGCTTTTCGTATGTCGCCGGCGATCAAGTCTTTCGCAGCAGAAACCGCAAGATCTACAGCCTTGCTGGCTTTGACGTACTCTTCATCGCTGAATCTCCCGAGAACGTAGTCGACCATGTCTCCATGTTCCGGAAGCGGCCCAACACCGATTCTGATTCTCGGGAATTCCTTTGTCCCAATTTCCGAAATGACGGACTTCACGCCGTTGTGGCCGCCATCTGAGCCGTTCTCTCTAATTCTTATTCTTCCAAGAGGGATCCACACATCGTCATACACAAGAGTCAACGTGTCGCCTTCGCTGAAGTTGATATCCTTCATGAGTAATCTTACAGCGACACCGCTTAGGTTCATGAAGGTGAGAGGTTTCGCTACATATACCTTCGTCTGCCCCTCAAGAAGATAAGCATCGTAGAGTCTCTTCTGAATAGTCTTTCTAAGCCCTTGTTTGATCATTTGATCAACGAATAGAAAACCCACGTTATGTCTCGTGAGCGCATAACGTGGGCCAGGATTTCCCAGTCCAACAAAGAGAAACACTCTTTATTCCTCTTCTCCCTCTTCTTTCTTTCCCTTGTTGATTACTTCGGGCTCAACGTCTTCCTCAAGCTCTTCTACTTCCTCTTCTTCAATTTCCTTTGCAACTCTTGGAAGCGCTATCAGCATAATTGCGTCTTCGTCGTCAAGCAAGGGTTTTATTCCCTCAGGGATGTTCAGATCCTTTACTCTTAGAACATGACCAACGTCTAAAGAACTAACATCAACGACAATCTCTTCCACGATATCTTTCGGAAGAACGGAAACCGGAAGCTCGTTGACGATATGATCAACTATTCCTCCCTTTTCTACTCCCATCGGTGTGCCTACCAACCTGATCGGAATACGGAGCTCCATCCTATGACCGCTGGAAGGAACAAAGAAGTCGAGATGAATAACCGAGTCAGTAACCTTGTCTCTCTGCACTCCCTTCAGGAAGGCATGGTATTCCTTTCCATCCAGAGTAAGAACGATCGAAGATGTCTCCGCTACTTTTTTCATGATTCTCAAAACCTCAACCTTATCCAGGCTAATGGAAATAGTCTCCATTTCTGCCCCGTAAATCACTCCAGGAATCTTGCCCTCAATAAGCAGGTTCTTTGCTTTCACTTCACCGTTGCGGGGTTCAGCAACGAGATTAATTTCGTGCATTTGTTTCCCTCCTCTATCTGAACAAAATACTCACCGACAGATTCTTTCTGACTCGGGTCAACGCTTCTGCCAGAAGCGGTGCAATCGACAGCACCATTATGTTTTCGGGAAGATCGTCGTGGAATATCGTATCTGTGATGAAGACCTTCTCGATCTCCGAGTCTGCAATTATGTTCTTCGCATCGCCGGAGAAGACCCCGTGAGTCGCACAAGCATATATCTTGCCCGCACCGTTGGATTTTAGCATCTTGGCTGCCTCTACCAGTGAACGACCGGTGTCAATTATATCATCAAAGATTATTGCTGTCTTTCCCTCGACATCGCCGATTATGTGAACCATTTCGGCCTCATTGTCCCTCGGTCTTCTCTTGTCGAGAATCGCCATAGGAACGCCAAGTTTCGCAGCGAACTTGCTGGCACGTTTGACTCCGCCGATATCAGGCGAGATCACTGCCATTTCGTCTCTATTAAACGCACCTTCACTGAAGAACTTCAGAAATGCAGGAAATGACCAGAGATTGTCCACGGGAATATCGAAAAAACCCTGTATCTGCTCTGCATGCAAGTCTATAGTTATCAGTCTTCCCGCCCCAGACGTTGTGAGAAGATTCGCGACAAGTTTTGCTGTTATCGGGTCTCGGCCCCTCGCCTTTCTGTCCTGTCGTGCGTAACCATAGTAAGGAATCACAGCGGCAATTGAATGGGCCGAAGCACGTCTAAAAGCATCGATCATAATAAGGAGTTCCATAAGGTTCTCGTTGGCCGGACTACTGGTTGACTGGATAATGAAGATGTCATGACCTCTAACCGTCTCATCGATCTTCAGATTAATCTCCCCGTCGGAGAACCTCTTTGTTCTGCAATCTCCAAGCCTGACTCCAAGGTGTTTCGCGATTTTTTCGGCTAGCGGAAGACTCGCAGAACCGGCGAAAACCTTCATCTCGTTCGTCTGGTACGGCATCAGTTTTTCTCCTCCTGCCCTCTATTTTTTGGATATCTTCCTTCTTTCACGACTTGTCTGGCTCTGCCGAACGCAAGCGAGTCAGGTGGAACATCTTCAGTAATAGCTGAGCCGGCAGCGGTTACAGAGCGTTCGCCTATCTTCACCGGGGCGACCAGAGATGTGTTGCTGCCTATGAAGGCGCCGTTACAAATCTCCGTCTTATACTTGTTCTTTCCGTCATAGTTACAGGTGATCGTACCTGCGCCAATATTGACATTCTCTCCTACATTCGTGTCGCCTAGATAGGTCAAATGCTGGGCCTTCGACCCTTTCCCGAGAACCGTCTTCTTGAGCTCGACGTAATTACCTACATGAGCATTGTTCATCACAACGGCTCCCGGCCTCAACCTTGAAAAGGGACCGACTCTAGCTCCAGAACGGATCTCTGCGGAGTCTACTTCGGAGCGAATTATCTCTACGTCGTCTTCAACGATCGCATTCTCAATTCTTGTCATCGGACCTATCAAGCAGTTATCGCCGATACGGGTCTTTCCGGTTATGAAGACCATAGGCTCAATTACCGAGTCAATACCGATTTCAACGTCCGGACCAATATAACACGTCTCCGGATCAACCATCGTCACTCCGTTTCTCATGTGTTCTTCGTTTATTCTTTTCTTAGCTATTCTGGTTATTTCGGCCAACTGAATTCTGTCGTTTACGCCAAGAACTTCATCCGTATCTTCTACAACGATAGTATCTGCCCTTTCAGCCATCGCCACCGTATCGGTAAGATAGTACTCCTTCTGATCATTGTCATTAGACAATCTTTTAACTGCATCTCTGAGAAAGCTTCCCTTAAACGCGTAAATTGCCGTGTTCACTTCATCTATCTTTCTCGTCTCTTGATCGGCGTCCCTGTGTTCAACTATTCTGATCTTGTCTCCGGTTTTCACGACTCTTCCATAGCCGGTGGGATCTGCAGGTTTCATAGTGAGAAAGACAACATCATAATCACCATTTCTTCTAGTCAAAATTAGCTTTTCCAGAGTGGAAACTCTCACCAAAGGTTCGTCGCCCGCCACAACGACGACCTCTTCGTCATCGAGGTATTCGGCCGCAGTCATAACCGCATGCCCGGTGCCGAGCTGAGGAATCTGCCTGACAGAGAGAACATCTTCATCGAGGACAGCTTCTACTCTCTCCGCTTCAAAACCCGTTACGACAACTATCCTGTCTACGCCTGCCCTTCTCAGGGAAGCGGCAACCCAATTGATCATAGGTCTATCGAGGATCCTGTGAATAACTTTTGGAAGTCTTGACTTCATTCTCTTTCCCTGACCAGCAGCAAGTATTATTCCAGTCATAAACAACTACCTCCCCGAGAGGTCTCTATTGGATGTATGAATACGGCACAATTATATAGCACCCGTAAGGAAAATAGCAGCTCTATAAGAAACAGATGGCTTTTCTAACGGAAACTCTATTCGAAGAGCGCAGCAACTTCCTTGAGACTCTCGATTATCGGAATTCCCTGAGGACAGAGCTCTTCGCAACGTCCACACTCGATGCAGTTCGAGGCTCTACTCTCTTCCTTGATTAATCTCAAATAGGCATTCTTGTGGTCCTCGATGCTGTCAAACATGTATGCATCATTGAAGAACTCCAGACAACTTGGAATCGCCACACCGTTAGGGCATGGCATGCAATAATTGCAGCCGGTACAGTTCACTCTTATACTCTTTTTGTATTCTTCGCTGACCCTTTCGACGATAGCAAGTTCTGAAGCAGACAAGGAATCGGGAAGAGCCTCTCTGGCCGTTGCGATATTCTCCTTAACCTGATCCATGTTCGACATCCCGCTGAGCACAACACCAACGGCAGGATCATTCCAGACCCATCTAAGCGCCCAGGCGGCAGGCGATCTCTCAATCCCTGTAGACCGCCAAATTGAAAGGATATCCTCCCGTACATTTGATGCGAGCTTCCCTCCACGAAGAGGTTCCATAACAACGATTCCTATCCCCTTACCGGCCGCATATTTCAGGCCTTCAAAGCCCGCCTGATGCTCTGTATCCAGGAAGTTGTACTGAATCTGACAAAACTCCCAATCGTAGGAATCGATGATCTCCTTGAAAACATCTATAGTGTCGTGAAAAGAGAACCCGATATGTTTGATTCTTCCGCTGGAAAGGGAGGAATCCATGAAATCGAAGATATCGTGTTCGGTGAGATTCTTCCAGAATCTCTTGTTTAGGGAATGTATTAGGTAGAAGTCGATCACGTCAGTTCTCAAACGCTTCAACTGTTCATTGAGATAGTAGTCCATGTCTTCCCTGCTCTTGATCAACCAACTCGGAAGTTTGGTTGCAAGATTAACCTTCTCTCTGTAGCCATTTTGAAGAGCTTGTCCGACAAAGGGTTCGCTCTGGCCATTATGATATCCCCAGGCGGTGTCGACATAATCAACACCATTGTCGACAGCGAACCTAAGCATTCTCGTAGCTTCCTCAACATCTATAGACTGCTCGTCGAGCGTTGGGAGTCTCATACAACCGAATCCCAGGGCAGATACTTTCTCTCCCGTATTTCCAATCTCTCTGCGAATCATCGCGTTACCTCCGAAAGAAAATTGAAGATTACTGTAGGTACACTCTATTCTACAATATCTGCGCCTGGTTTTCGAATTTCGCCTTTGCTAGTCCAGAGGATCGTAGATCCTCTTCTCGCCTTCAAGTGCCCTGATTTCAGATATCTCCTGAGTGACCTCGAGCGTACCCGCGTACTTCCCGTCGTTGTCTCTCAACGCAAAGTATCTTATATGAACCATTTTAGGTTCGAGGTTAAGCCAGAATTGAGCAACGTCTCTTGTTCCACTCTTGAAGTCAGAAAGAATCTTCTCAACAATATGGGCACTCTTCTGAGGATGGCAGTTCTGAACCTTTCTGCCGATTATCGCTCTCGTCCTTGTGAATATTCTTTCCTTTCCTTCGCTGAAATATCGAACTACATCGTCTTCGTCAACGTAAGTAATGTCGAATGGAAGGTTGTTAAGAAGTATCCTGAGCTGGTCGACTTTCAAGAAACCGCTTCCCAGGTTCACAAGGCCTTCGACACTCTGCTCTTCAGGTTCGACCGCCGATGGAGTAAAAGGCATTGGCTCGAAAGCGAAGTATCCAATCTCGTCGAACTGAGTTCTGACTTCCTCCCACTCTTTCTCGGAAAGCAGTTTGAGCGAAGAGGGGAAGAGTATCTTGTGTTCCTTATAGATATGGTTTGAAAAGATCTCTGCAATACCTATTGCCAATTCGTTTGTATTGCTTTGCACATCCTTCAGATTCCTGATTGCATTTCCTAATTTCCTCCTCAGTTCTCTCACTTCATCGTGTTCCTTCCACATTATCGCAGGTGGTTGAACGAGGCCGTGTCTTTCAAGATACGGGAAAAGGACATTCTCTTCTTTAGAGAAATACGATTCAACAAGTTCAAAATAATCAATCAGCGAAGATAGTCGCTTGACCTCTTCTTCTCCATACTTCCCTCTGCCGATCTTGGACGCGACATCCCGCAGCGCCTTAGACTTGTTAAGGATGTCTCTATGCTCTTCTATCAGAATGTGGAGAGGATGCCAGGGCTCAACATTGATATCGTCTTCGTCCAACGCCTCCTTAAATACGTCGAGATGAACGTTGCACATAAGCTGTATACTTTCGGGCGGCATCCCCTCTTCTACGAGCTTCTGCTCTACCTGTGCGATTTCGAAGGGGGTTAATTCCCTCACAACTTTCATGAAATCTCCCCTTATGCTCTCGATGTTATCCGGATTTTCGTGCAGTCTCTTTATCAATCCTTTCAGGAATTCTTCTTTGTTAAAGAGCTCGCTCACTTCTTCACCTCCATGTCTTATAAATACATCGTATCCTCTGAAACGGATTTCATCAGTAACATATGTTACATACCACGATTACAAAGCTCCATGAAGAACCTCTCAAAAGACACTGCTGAAATTAGACGCAAGGCGCCGAAGAGCATCGGCGGACGCAAGGCTGGCTTCGCCAGGAAGTGATGCTCGCTGGCGCGAGGAAGTGATGCCCGGAGGAGCATCCGGGGACGCAAGGCTGCCTTCGGCAGGAGGCGATTTTGAAGCCTGTCTGTTCGCACAGACCAGTTTCTGCCTTGCGAGACCAATAAGAAGCATCGATAAAGAGCTGATAGAGACGGTCGCTCCGCTCACGAGAAGACGAGAACTCTCCTCTGTCTCTTTCTCTCTCTTCAACTCGTACCTTCCCGCTCTTACTAACCAAGAACAAAGCTCCTAGCTCCGGAACGAGGAACTTGGGCGCAACGCGCCGGAACCGATATTACGATACTATCGGAGAACGGCGAACCGATAACGGATAACCGTTTCTTAGTCAACTTGCAACATTGCACTTGCAAGTGTTTGCGTTTTTCGCCGCGTGGATCGAGATTCTGACCAGGACCTTCGTCAGAATGACGAAAAGCAAGAAAAGACTGTCATCCACGTAGAACCTTCCCAAAAATCAACTTATCTGGTCATCCCGTGATGCACCTGCACGGGATCTGGTCTTGAAAACGATCCACGGATCGAAATCCTGACCAGAACCAAGCCAGGATGATATGAAGGACTGTAATACCGTAGGACCTGCCCTGAAGATTTCCTGTTCAGGTCTCCTGTTTGGGGCCTGCCCCAAAATGCTCCTGTTTGGGGTCTCCTGTTCATGGCACCGCTGATCGTTGGGAAGAGCAGTTCTCCGTTGACCGTCCAAGAGGAAAGATCTGTTCTTGGGAGCGAGGATCTGTTCTTCGTTCTTGGTCAAGGTCATATTGCCAGAGCATGGCATACCGTTACCAGGAAATTGTCAGGCCGACAAACTGAGTTGGTTTTGACAAACCGGATTTTGCTATTCTTTACTTGATAGGAACTTTAGCTCTTTGTTCTTGGCCAACTACCAACCACGTATCACCAATAACGGCTCTTAGCGCCAAGCTTCATCTCAAACTCAAAGGGTCTTCTCGGTCCTTCTCCTAGGCCTGTGAACCGTTGACTGCCAAAGTGGTTTGATTCATTGTTCAGTAGAGTGCTTCTCTCCTATTATTCTAGAGGCTTTTACCCATGCATTACGTTCCGGTCCAATGGGTGATTCATTTCTATAGTCGTGCTTCGAAACGAAGTCGTCTATCTCTTTCGCAACCTCGCCATACTTGTTTTTCTGAACAGTAATCAGCCATTCTCTCGTCTGTCGCGAGACCTTCTCCACAAGATGCTTAGAGTGGCCAAGACAGAAAACCGCTGACGACTCTTCGTACGACCTACGAACTTCATCTCTGTCAAGAAACTTGCAGAAAGCGGAAAGGTATATCTTTTCACTCTGGGCGGCAACAGAACATAGTACGCAGCTTCCATCCACAGGTTTTCTTCTTTTCTTCAAAATCGATCCCTTGCTGTCCTCCAGCCACAGGAGCTGCTCAACAAGAAGCTCCCGAAAGATAATCGAAACGGCAAGAGAGCCGACATCGGATTTCTCTCTTGCCAGTTCAACTATTCTTTTTAGGTGTTCTCTACATAACCCGTTCTCTCTTAATTGTTTTCGAGCGCTTTCATTATGAAGAAGATTCGAAAAGGCCCCTATCACCCACCCGTCTACCGACTTCTCCATGGAGCGACATACAGGACAGTTGTCACCTTGCTCAAGAAGAGTGACTACCTCGCTTTCAAGTACGTTGTCAGCCCTCAAGCCATCACCTGACGATTCTTCTTATCTACCGAGTCTCAATAGCCAGGCATCTGAAGGACCCTGGATCTGGCGCTTGATATCTCGATCGGAAGAGGAAGTCGTTCCAATAACAATCAGCTCGCGCTTCTCCGTTTCTCTTATCTTTGCTGCGGTGTCGTTCTTTGATCCCCCAAAAGTGGCTTCCCACTCTAGGTAGCCGTCGGTTCCGAGCTTCACGATCCAAACATCACGCATTCCTCTATTCTCATGCATTATGTCTCCGTCGGAAGAATCTGTATAGCCGCAGACAGCGTATCCGCCATCGGCAGTCTGAATAATGTCGAATCCTTCATCATCATCGCTGCCTCCGTAAGTTCTGCTCCATTCAAGCTCACCATCGAACGAGAACTTCAGTACCCATAGATCTCTGCCGCCTTTTTGGTCTCTGATGACTCCGCCGGAAGATTCGGTGAAACCGGCAACAACATAGCCGTCGCTTACCTCTTTCACTGAGTTTGCACGTTCATCGTTCTGACCCCCAAGAAGCTTCTGCCAGATGATATTCAGCTGCGGATCCAGCTTAATGATCCACAGATCTTCTCCGGTAGATCTGCTTAATGTCTTAAGATCACCGTCAGAGGATTTCGAGTATCCGCACACGATGTAACCGCCATCTTTGGTCTGCATTCCATAAAGCAGCTCGTCATCCTGAGTGCCACCAAAGGCTTTGATCAGATCGGCAATCAGCGCGCCGGAAGAGCTCATAACCGCGACCCAGCCATCCTTGCCTCCATGATATCCACTTCCTGAAAAATTGGAGTCAGAGGAAGTGGTCATACCCGTCAAAAACAGTTTCTCACCTATAGTGGTGTTCACGGAATGAATTGTATCGTCTTCACTACCGCCAATGTAAGTCTGCCACCTCAACGAACCGTCGTTTTTCATCATTACTACGTAACCGTCTATACCGCCATGATACGGATAGCCGCTTCCAGTGTATTCAATATCATCTGATTCCGTCCAGCCTACAGCCACGTAACCGCCCGTAATTCTAACTGCATCTGAAAGGAATTCCTCGTCGCTTCCTCCATAACAGAGTTGAGGCTCTATGACGTAAGAGCTAGACAGATACTCTAGAGAAGGAACCCAGAAATCGCTCTTTCCGTTGTTTCCAAGTATCAGATTACTCTGGGTTGAACTTGAAGTAACGCCAATCACAATCTCTGTCGAACTCTCTACAACGAGTCCCATTCCCTGTTCCACTCCGGTTCCGCCATAAGTAATCTCGTGAACAAGCCTCGGACTGTAGATCGCCTTGATTATCGTATTGCCTTCGATACTGATCTCGATCTGTGCTGCTTCCATCAATTCATTGTTGACAAGCCAGCCCTCAAAATCGTAGCCCGGAACTAGTGGAGCCTTAACAGAGACAACTTGTCCATTTCTGGCCGAAAAACTATGAGGAAGTTCTCTCTCTCTGTTTCCGACTTCAATCCTCTCAATCAAAGGTGTGCAGCTCACGACCACCGAGTAGCGGCGAAAGATACACCCGGAGAGAGTGAAGACTATGATTAGAGACATAACAAGCACCAAAATCCACTTCTTCTTCATTAGATCACCCCCGAAATTACTTCTTACATTAAGTATTGTATAACGGATGCACAGAATATTATAAAAGCCGTCAAGTGCAACCAATAGCCATTGCAATATTCCCCAATTGTGGTAACATATTTATCGATCAAAGGAAGGTGGTGCTTTCGTGGAAGGAGAAAGTTGTAGCAACTATTACGAGTGCCCCGTTGTTAGAGCTTATGAGGAAGGAAAGATTGACGGGGAATGGATAAGAATGTATTGCGAGAGAAACTGGAGAGAGTGTGCGCGGTTTCAGCTAGATGAGATCTTTAGTTATTCAACCGATTTTGTGCTGCCTGATGGCAGTGTTGAAGATAGATTGAGCAGGTAAGTCGGACTACCACATACAAGTTATACTTCGACATGGTGAGTTGAAGGAAACTACCTTTGGCCACACTTGACTTCTCTACATGCTACTTATCATTGTTCATGTGCAGGAGAGCAGATCGGCAATCATATGATAGCTCTTATGTTTTCGCAAATTCTGTATGTAACTCCCGATGATCTTGATCTCAGGTTTCCGCCCGAGGAAACTAATCAGTAGATTTTAATCAGCTCTTTAGCGTCACTCACATGCAGGTTCTTCTCTCTTGCACGAATGCTGTGTTTGTAAGCTGATATCCTGATCCTAAGTCCTCCCTTGCTACATTCATCATACCGATAAGTCGCGGCGTTTATGAGAAATCATGTGATGCTTCTTCTCCCTTGACAATACGTGCTGTGTTAGCCTCTTGAAAATCTATATCTTAAATCCTCCCTTGAGAAAGGAGGGCCACGTAGTGGCGGAGGGTGTGCACTAATTCGCAAGATCGAGATTGCAAAAAAGAAAAAGACGTAAGAGGCAAGAGGTAAGAGGTAAGAAGTGCAATTAGATCTTGCCTTTCTGACCTCAAGCCTCAAACCTCTTACATCGTACGACGCCGCATCGTACGCAGCTCAAGACAGTCGAGATTAGATCCAGTACAGAACCACTACGGGATGAGAAAGTGAGTGGATTCCAGCGCAGGCTCGTAAGTGTAGGCTCTCGAATGACAGCCTCTCACGTCATCCTCGTGTATTGTCATAAGAGAGAAAGTAGAGAGAGTATAGAATGAGGGTAGAGGGAGTAGCCAGTCGTCATTCTCGATCTTTGAAACAGTTACAAGTGACAAGTTGCGTGTTGTAGAGCAAAAGCCAAGAAACTCTATAAGTCTCTTGAAACGCTCTTCCCGGTGGACGGTGGACCGTTGACGGACAACGTTGTTTTGAGCAGCGCTCAGCGGGGCCTTCTTCTTAAGCGTATAGCGGATCTTCAGGGCGAGATCCCGTGCAAAGGCATCACGGGATGACTGTCTTTTCTTACTTCACGTCATCCTGACAATGTTCAGGCCAGGATCTCGATCTTTGAAACTGTTGCAAGTTCCAAGATGCAAGTCGCAGGAACGGTTATCCGTTATCGGTTCGCCGTTCTCCGATAGTATCGGAAGATCGGTTCCGGCGCGTTGCGCCCAAGTTCCTCGTTCCGGAGCTAGTAGCTTTGTTCTTGGTTAGTAAGAGCGGGAAGGTACGAGTTGAAGAGAGAGAAAGAGACAGAGGAGAGAGTTCTCGTCTTCTCGTGAGCGCAGCGAACCTCTCGACAATGCTCCTTCTCGATTGGTCTTATCGGTGAACGGATCCTCGCTCTTGGACGGTCAACGGCGAACCATGTTTTAGAGCGTTCAGCTGGGCCTTGTTCTTAAGCGTACAGCGAACTTCTGGCGTCTAGCGGTTCTCTCCAGCGTTCAGCGGCTCTTAGCCCACGAAGCGGAACTTACCTCTGCAAAGCAAAGACTGGCTTCTGAATCCTCCCGCTGAAAGCGGCATCACTTCCTGGGATGATTTTTCCAGCATCACTTCCTCGCGCCAGCGAGCCTCACTTCCTGGCGAAGCCAGCCTTGCGTCCGCCGGTGATCTTTCGGCGCATCACTTCCCCGGACGTTCCTCCGGGCATCACTTCCTCGCGCCAGCGAGCCTCACTTCCTGGCGAAGCCAGCCTTGCGTCCCCGGATGCTTCTCCGGGCATTGCGACCTGGCGAAGCCAGCCTTGCGTCCGCCGATGCTCTTCGGCGCCTTGCGTCCCGCCGAAGGCGGCATTGCGTCTTACTTCAGCAGTGACTAACTTTTCCCTCGTCTGCTCGTGAGCGCAGCGAACGTCTCAAAATGATTCTTCTCGTCTTGTCTCGATCGATCTTATTGAATACGATTCCGCTTCTTTCCTCGTAGCAAGAATATCTGGCGAACTTGGAAAGACTGTTACGTACAGTAAGACGTATAACTTACTATAATATTGATAGGTGTTGAACAATCTTCTCTTAAGGACAGTCGAAGAGTTGTATGCCCTTCTGGTTTAGATGTAAGCTCGCGCCCGGTTTTCTTTGTGGATGCGGTCTTGAGGGAATTGCTGACTAAAAAGCACATCGATCATTGAAAAAGGGGGTATTTTTGATGAAGAAGCTTTTGGTAGCAGTTCTTGTTGTACTTACCACTGCGCTATTTGCAGGTACCGTCTCGGTAATCGGACCTTGGTCCGGCTCCGAAATGGATGCTTTCATTCCGGTCCTGGAGGCATTCAAGGCAGAAACGGGAATTGATTACACTTATCAGACTTACAGGGCAGAGGATCTGGCAAATGTCTTACCTGCTCAGTTTGCCGCAAGGAAGGCTCCCGCTGATGTGATATTCATGTGGTCTAGTTTCATAACAAACAACACGAAGAACATAGCGGAGCTTACCGATGTAATTGACAGAGATGCTTATATTCCGGGCGCACTTGACAACGTAACAACCGCAGACGGAAAGGTCTATGGAATAGCTTACACGGCAAAGGTAAAACCAGGTTTCTGGTACAGAAAATCCTTCTTTGAGGCTCACGACTTGGAAGTCCCTTCTTCCTGGGAGGAGTTTGTTGCACTTCTTGAGAAAATCGACTCGTTGCCTGGAGTGAAAAATGCCATTGCAAGTGGTAATGGTGTAGGATGGCCTCTTTCTGATGTCACAGAGCACTTCTTGATAACGTTTGGTGGGCCGGAACTTCAGAAGGATCTTATCGAAGGGAATACATCATGGAGAAGCCATGCCGTTCGAAATGCCATGGGCAAGCTAGTCTATCTGATCGAGAGAGGATTCTTCAGTGTACCAACTGAGTGGACAACGATACTGGAACAGTGGTGGAAAGGAGATTACGGCCTATACTTCATGGGGCAATGGATAACCGGAATGGTAGAAGATGCCGATGATCTCGCTGTTTTCAGCCTCCCGGGGAATCGAGGAATGGTTTTCAGTATCGACTACGCTTTCGTTCCAGAATTCGCCACAAACAAGGCGGAAGCTCTCGAGCTCGTGAAATTCCTTGCCGGTGAAAAAGGGCAGAGCATTCAGGTCGCACAGGGTGGCCATATAGCAACGGTCGAAGTAGCTATGGATAACTACCCGGCCGTCGACATGGAAATCGCGAAACTCACTGAGGGAGTTCAAACTCTCAACGATCTTGATGACTCTATTGGTGGTCTATGGCAAACCGCATTCTGGGATCAACTGAAGCTCATCTGGGTCCGCCCAGAAAGACTCAATGACGCTCTAATGGATCTTGACGAGAAGATGCCTAATTAATTCGTGAACTGTAGTGGGGCC
Source organism: Mesotoga sp. Brook.08.YT.4.2.5.2. (assembly GCF_003351125.1). NCBI lineage: Bacteria > Thermotogati > Thermotogota > Thermotogae > Kosmotogales > Kosmotogaceae > Mesotoga > Mesotoga sp. Brook.08.YT.4.2.5.2. Next base: position 52,666 of record NZ_JPGZ01000012.1, on the reverse strand, counting down.
CTGAGGGTCCCACTACTTTTTTTTCGGAGGTGAGATAGTTGGCTGTAAGAAAGGCTAAGCTAAAACACTTCTTGTACTTCATTCTACCTGCCTTGTTCCTCCTGGTTGTTTTCGTTCTGTATCCAACTCTGAATACGGTTTTTCTAAGTTTCGTGGACGATGACGGAAAGATCTCACTTTCGAACTACATTGAGGTTTTCTCCAGCAGGGACATTCTGGATACGCGAGGATTCAGTAGAGGCTTTCCCTATGGTTCGTTGATCCACAATATCCTCTGGATAGCCATTCATTTACCGCTGACGACCATCGTCGGTCTTTTTCTTGCCGTTCTTCTGAGAGGTGTGAAGGGTGGAGGGATTGTCAAGTCCGTGATCTTCCTCGGAATGGTAATGCCTATGATCGTTGGGGGAATAATGATAAGATTCATGTTCGAAGAGAACGTGGGCGTTGTGAACCTTGTTCTTCAGATACTTGGATTAGAAACGAAAACCTGGACAGCATATCCAGAGACGGCCTTGTTTGCACTGATCTTCGGTTCGGTGTGGCTATGGACAGGTTTCTCCATGATTCTCTATTCTGCAGGACTCGAGACAATCCCAAGCACATACTATGAGGCAGCACAGATAGATGGAGCTTCGAAGGCGAAGATGCTTTTCAAGATCACTATCCCCCTGCTGAAACCTATAACTGTTGTAGTACTTACAATGACGCTTCTATGGGAGCTGAAGGTCTTCGATATTGTCTACATTGCAACGATGGGTGGGCCAGGCGGCTCATCTAACGTCTTGGCGCTCCAGATGTATCTCTACGGCTTCAGAGAGTGGGATTTTGGAAAGTCAGCTGTTGTTGCAGTGCTAATCGCAGGTTCGACTCTTCTAGCGGCGATACCAATGATGAAGTCGGCGGGGGATGAGGCAGAATGAAGAGAACGAGACGAGAGACTCTTGTGAAGACTGTTGTAGCCTGGATAGTTGCTCTAATCTGGATACTGCCTCTTATGGGTGTTGTTATGACGGCCTTGAGGCCTTTCAGCGAGGTAATCGATGGATGGTGGAAGCTCGAGCCCTTCAATGCGACTCTCTCGAACTTCTCCGGAGCGTTGAATCACCGGACAGCGGCTCTATACAAGGGAATGATAAATTCGCTAATGATAGCGATTCCAGCTACTATTGCTCCTCTGCTTCTTGCGACACTGGCCGGCTACGGAATCTCGAGGTACGGATTCCCATTGAGAAAGACCTTCATATTGACAGTGGTGCTAACGCTTGCTCTTCCTCAGCAGATGATAGCCATACCCATTTTCAGAATCATGAGCAACCTTGGGTTGGTGGACACCTTCTTTGGACTCATATTGCTTCATACTGCGTGGGGAATTCCGTGGATAACTTTTTTCATGCGCAACTACTTCAAGACTCTTCCTGCAGACATGGAAGAGGCCGCAAGAATCGATGGAGCCGGCGACTTCGGCATATTTTTCCGCGTGGTTCTCCCTAACGCATTCCCCGCTATTGCTTCTGCATCTGCTCTGCAGTTCACCTGGGTGTGGAGTGATTTCTTTCTTGCGCTCATCCTTATCTACTCACCGGAAAAGCTGCTCGCGACTCAACGAATCCCGCTGATGCGAGGTGTTTACCATGTTGACTGGGGACTGCTTTCGGCCGCGTCTTTGCTCGTCATGACAGTTCCCGTTCTCATTTACGTCCTCTTGCAGAGATATTATGTAAGGGGAATGGTAGGATGGACAATCAAATAGAATACTATGAAATGAGGGAATTGGATGAACGGTCAATTCCCTCTTTGTATTATTACATCTATCGACACTATTCGCACAGCAGCACTATTAGGTCGTTGACATTCGTGCCCGTCGGGCCCGTCTTGAATAGATCCCCTGATTTGTCCAGAGCGTGGTAGGAGTCGTTATCGAGAAGGAACAGTTGCGGATCTATTCCGGCATCGATCATTCTGCTCATAGAGTTTCCATCGACAATTGCTCCAGCCGCATCGGTAGGACCATCAATGCCGTCTGTACCTACACATGCGAGTGTTACGTTCTGCATTCCATCTGCTGCGATTGCAAAGGCGAGAGTCATCTCCTGACAACGGCCTCCGAGACCTTCTCCCCGAACATGCACTACCGTTTCGCCACCTAGTATCAACGCCGCAGGTCTCTTTGTAGGTCTGTTGAAGCGCTCTTCTCTTGCGATTGCGGCCAAGAAGACTCCGGCATCTCTCGCTTCGCAATCTAGTGAGGTGGTGACTATTGAAGAGTTGTAGCCCAGCTCTCTAGCAAATGTCGCTGCCGATTCGCAGGCTCTTGTGATGCTTCCGATTATCTCGGTCTGAACGTTGTGAAGTCTATCAGGGGTCTCCTTCTTCAGTGCTTCAACAACTTCGGGCCTGAGATTGAGCGCATACTTCTCGATCACGGCAAGTGCTTCTTCGCTTGTACTGCTGTCAGGATAGGTCGGCCCGGACGCTATCGAATCCAAGCGATCGCCAAGAACGTCTGAAAGAACAAGTGTATATATCTGTGACGGAGCGACGAGCCTTGCAAAACGGCCGCCCTTCACTGAAGAAAGTCGTTTTCTTACTGTGTTGATCTCGACGATACTGGCACCGGAGCGGAAAAGCTTGTTGTTAACCTCCACAAGATCTTCGAAAGCAACGCCATCGGCAGGCTTTTCGAACAGTGCCGATCCTCCCCCCGATATAAGAAAGAGGATTTTATCGGGCTTGCCGGATTCAATTAACTTCAGCGCATGATCGGTAGCTTCGACTGTCTTCCTATCTAGAATCGGGTGCCCCGCTTCAAATATCTCTATGCCTTCGATTTCTCCTTGACTGTAGCCATATCTAGTAATGACTACACCGCGTTCGATTTCATCGCCGAGCTTCTCCTTTGCTGCCTTGGCCATTCTCCATGCTGCCTTTCCAATCGCAAGAAGAAATACCGGACCGGTTAGCCCCGCCTTTTCGATCGCCTTTTTTACCGAGCTCTCAGGTTGAACGGCTTCGATCGATTTCTCGATTATGTACTTCACATCTTCTCTAAGTTCTCTCAAAACAATCCTCCTCAATAGCACCGAAAAAGAATCTGTCCATAGTGGAAATGCTAGTCTGATTCAATTCTATACTAGTTAAGAAAATTCATCGTTATGAACAGGTATTCTTGCGCTCCTCTGACTTGTATTAAGCAGTTGCAGTAAATAGATTAGAACCTAAACTGGTTGCTTGATGGAGACTTTTTCCAGGAAACCAGCCGGCCTACAATGAGAATAGTCTGCAGCACATATAAGCACAAATCAAAGAAAAAGACGGTGCATACACACCGTCTTTTCTCATCTCTGAAAGGCTCAGAGAAGTATGGTCAAGTATAGATATGGCCCGGGGAGGAAGTTGTATAGCAAACTAAGTCCTGCACTGAGAATTATATTATCAACCGGCCTCAGAATGAATTCCCATCCTCTGCCGAACACAGGGATGAAGAATAGGAACTTCCCATCGAAAGTATAAGCGTTTAGCTCATTTGGTGTCATCGGCTTTTCGTAGTAAGTGCTTGACTGGAATAGATAGAAATCCATTCCCTCGTAGCCGGTGATGTTTCCTGCTAGATCATACACTACATCTCCATACAGGCCCTGGCCGAGAATGAAGTTCTTCGGAGCGGCCACAAAAACAGATGCAACCAGAAGAACTGCCACAAGAATAAGGACTTTTTTCATCAAATTACCCCCTTTTAAGTGATATCGAACCTATCCTACTTACTGATTTTACACTTAATGGCCTCATTAAGTCAACGTATGTTCATTCTCCAGAAGCAATTTTTAGCATACAGCAAGGATGATAACAGTTAGGGTTCAAACCACTCCAGTCCATCGAATGAGTACCGGGCGAGGTCGATATTGTCATCCCTGATCCTGTAATACCATGACGTGAAAATACTTTCAGTTGAACCGGAACTGGAAAACTCAATCTGTGCCTCGTAAGAGTACTCTCCCCAATCAACTTCCGCGTATTCAACGGCTACTAACTCCAAGTGGTCAACTTTCACCTCTCCTGAAAGCACGTGTTGGTTGACGAACAAAATAGCGGTCTCTTCTATAGCGGGATAAACCATCTCGGGGTCGAATTCTTCGACCAGGCCTCTTGAAGAGAGCAGCATAATAACCACTGCCAGGACTATCACAGCGACTATCGTGTATTTCTGCAACACGGCTTTGATCTCGCTGTCTTGTTGATTCTCTACTTGAAGCTCTTCAGATTCTTCGTTCTTCTCATGTTCGCTCAAAAAAATAGACCCCTTTCGGGGTCAATTATACATATCTGTCAATCAAAAAACTACCGCGACATTCAGTCTCACCGAACTCAAGACAGACGATAGAATCGCTGAAGGTGACTCGAAGAAAAAGCCCAGAACGGTTAATGGTGAAGCAGAAACACCTGCTCCGACCAGAAGTGTCTGGTTGTTCTGAAGCACCAGTGCGTAATCAAAGCCGACTCCAACGTATGGGAAGATAACAACATTCGTTCCAAATTCATAGTAGAGATTAATCTTCTGAAGCTCGAGTGGACTAAAATAGGTCTTCCATGTCCAGCCCAAGCCCAGGTTAGGACCCGTCCATCCCGTTATGTTTCCAAAAACGTCTAGCTTTGCCTCTCCATAGACGGGAAAGTGCAGACCCGCTACCAGTGGCTTACCATGAGCCTTATCGGGCCAAACGATTAGTGGTTCGGAAAAAACGGCGATAGCCAGACCAAGAACAACAGCTAATAACAACAGTTTCTTCACTTCTATCCCTCCTTTGCAACGCGCGAACTCGACCTAAGTACATACCAATTATACAACATTACCCGACCGTTATCAGCATTAGGACCACTGTATAGAAATATAATAGCTCTGAGGACTAAAGCAAAAGAAAGGTCTAATGGATCTCAATTTGTAGCCGATCAAGTGTATTGATGATAGAATTTCTTAGACATATTCATTCATCGCGGAGGAGTGTTGTCTTGGGCAAGATTATTGTTTTGGCCGGGAATGTTGGCGCGGGTAAGTCTACTATAGCGAGCGCTATTGCAGAAGGTCTTGGATTCAGTATTCACTACGAATCCGTTTCCGACAATCCCTTCCTCGAGGATTTCTATTACGATCAAAAGAGATGGTCATATCATCTCCAAACATACTTTCTATTTCACAGGTACTGTTCTCTGAAACAGGCTGAAGAGAAAGACAACACCGTCTTCGATCGTTCGATATATGAAGACAGAGAGATTTTTGCTCGCAACCTTTTTGAGACCGGGAAGATGTCTCAAAGGGAATTCGCAGCTTATGTGACAATGTTCGATTCAATGATAAAGTACTTGAAGAAGCCTGACTTGCTGGTCTATATCGATGCGGACGTCGATACGATTCTTGCCAGGATAAGGCGGAGAGGAAGACAGATGGAGACTGCAGTTCCAATAGCTTACTGGGAGCAGCTCGACAGGTTGTACTCGCAATGGATTGAAGAATACGACCTTTCTCCGGTCTACAAGATAGATGCCAGATCTGTTGATATCGTCATTAATCCAGAGAAGACAGAGAGAATCATAGGCGAAATAAAGAGAATCCTGTAGAGGCGCTGTTCATTCCTTAACAGATTTGCAGAAATCGTAACTTGACATTCTGTACAAGATGTTGATACTATCAATTATCAAAACACTACGAAGGTGATCTGTGTGAGAGTTAGTTCGAATTCATTCTTTATGACAAACAAGCTTCATCATCACAGACTGTGGCGCCCGGTTGAGGGAGGCGGCACCTTCTAGTCGTGCTCTCTTAAGGAAATCAACAGACCGGGCTTATGGCCCGGTCTTTTTTTATTGGAGGTGTGGAATGAAGAAGTTCCTGGTACTTGCGGTTTTGATCTGTATGACAATGGCATTTGGAAGTCTGATCGACGACGTTAGGCAAAGAGGTGTTCTGAGAGTTGGGCAGGACGCAGGTTATATGCCCCTTTATGGAACCAATCCCGATGGCGAACGAATCGGTTTGGAAGTGGAGATCCTCGAGAGGATGGCCGAAATCCTTGGCGTGAAACTGGAATTCGTAGTTGTGAACTGGGATGGAATAATCCCTGCTCTGATGTCAAACAAATTCGACATAATCTGGTCTGCAATGACTATAACTCCGGAAAGGGCTCTGAGAGTGAACTTCTCTGATCCCTATCTGACAGTGGGTCAGATAATTCTCTACAACACAAACAGGTACACGGTTCCACCCACCGAGGAAGACCTGGACAATCCCGATGTCAAGATCGCTGTACAACTTGGTTCGACGGGCGCAGAAGCAGCAACCAGACTCCTCTCCAATGCCCAGATCTTCATGTTTGAGACGATCGACGAAGCTGCCTTCCAGGTCGCTTCCGGAAGGGCCGACGCAATGATCTTTGACTCCATTTATGCAAGATTTATGGCAAAGAAATACGATCAGCTCGATGTGACGGAAGAACTACTGACAAGAGAGGACTTTGGCGTAGCAATTGCAAACGGAGACTTTGAAACACTTCAGTGGTTGAACACCTTTATTCAGTGGGTAAAGACAACTGGAACACTGGAAGAGCTTGAAAACTACTGGTTCGTGGAATACCAGCCGGAGTTCTAAGGAAAGAATTATGACAAGAGCGATGTCGAAAATCATTCTGGGAGTAATAGTCGCAGGAATGCTCTGGTTCTCCTATTCATCAGTCTCAGCTGTGTATCCTTTTAACTGGAGATCGCTTGCCAGGTATTACAAACTCTTCATCGAAGGGATCGTCACTACTCTCCAGCTAAGCGTCATCGCTCTTGCTCTTGCAGTAATCGTGGGAATTGTGGTAGCACTTGCACGAGATTCAAAAGTCAATCTGCTGCGTGACGCGGGGACTCTCTATGTTTGGTTCTTTAGAAACATGCCGTTACTGGTGGTCATTCTTCTAGTCTACTACGGCTTCGGTTCTGCAGTTAACATCGATAGATTCTGGGCGGGAGTTGTCTCTCTTTCTTTATTTGAGGGAGCATACGTAGGCGAGATCTTTAGAGCGGGGATAGCCGCAGTTCCTTCTGGAGAGAAGGAAGCCGGAGAGGCCATGGGACTCTACAGAAGTCAGATAATGTTCTCTATAGTCTTTCCACAAGCCTTTAGAATCTCAATTCCCCCTCTAATCGGACAACTCGTAACGCTCATCAAGGACAGCTCGTTGGTGTCGGTCATAGCCCTTGGCGATCTCACGATGCGCGCCAGACAGGTGGGAACACAGACTTTGGCAGTGTTTGAAGCGTATATCTTACTTGCCGCCTGTTACCTGTTTATGACATCGCTGATCTCTCTGGTAGGAAGGATACTTGAAAGGAGGCTTGCCATTCCATGACAGAAAGAAACGTAATTTTGAAGCTCTCGAACCTCTCAAAATCATTCGATGGGCTGTCTGTCTTGAAAAACGTCTCGTTCGACGTCAAAGAAGGCGATGTGATAGCTGTCCTGGGTTCTTCTGGTGCGGGAAAGACGACCCTACTCCGATGCATTAACAACCTAATAACCCCCGATGAAGGCGAGGTCTTCTTTAAGGGGAGACAGGTAGAGAGAACGAGACAATCAATTAGATCTTTCAGATCAAAGGTTGGATTCGTATTTCAGAGGTTCAATCTGATTAGTCATTTGAGGATTGTCGATAACGTTGCTCTGCCTCTCGTGAAGGTCAACGGTATGAAGTGGGCAGATGCAAGAAAGGCCGCCGAAATTCAACTCAGGCAGGTGAATCTTGGCGAAAAACTTACAAGTTACCCTTCTCAGCTTTCCGGTGGACAGCAACAGCGAGTGGGGATAGCCAGAGCGCTCGTCATGAATCCCGACATTGTTCTCCTAGATGAACCCACATCGGCCCTAGACCCGTCTCTTGTAGGCGAAGTAATGAGAGTAATCAGAAGGCTCTCCTCAGAAGGGAGGACGATGATAATCGTCACCCATGAGACCGAATTTGCAAAGCATATAGCAAATCGCGTAATCTTTTTGAAGGACGGCGAGATAACTGCCGATTCTTGTCCGAAAGAATTCTTCGAGTCGAAATCAGACGATGTAACCGAGTTCTTGACAGACCTTTCGGCAATTGTATAGCACTTTCCTGCAATGAGGGTTTCTTCCGTGATCTCTCGCAAAAAAAGACGTAAGAGGCCAGAGGGAAGAGGTTGGAAGAGCGGGAAGAGGAGAGAGGAAGAGGAGGAAGAGAGAGAGAAAGAGAGGGCGAGAGGACGCGAAAAACAGTACAGACGTCAGGAGCTCGTCAGTCCCTATTTTCGCTTCTCGTCTTTTCGTGAGCGCAGCGAACGGCTCGGCGACGCACTTTCTCGTCTTATCTCGATCTCATTCGTCAACGGCATGTTTTTTTTTCGGGAGTTGCCTCTTGCATGTTGATTTTGGAGCTCATGAATGGCAAACTATAGTAGACACATCAAGCTGGAGGATTTCATGAGAAGGGTATGGTTGACAATCATGGTATGTACTGGTATTCTTTTGACTTCGCCTGTATTGATTTCGAGAGAGATCAAAACGATTTTCGTCACCGCTCCTGCAAGCTTTCCCGAAAGAGCAAAGCTTGAGAGCGGCGTTAACGCTTTGAGAAGTGTTGGATACCGTGTTGTAGTTGGAAGAAGCTGCCAGGTATCGCTTTCGTCTAGAGAAAAGGCTAATGAGCTGAACGAAGCCTTCGCAAATCCAGAATATGATGCGATTATCACTGCCAGAGGAGGTTATGGCTCGTATAACCTTCTGGACTGGCTCGATTGGGGCTTGATCGCTTCAAACCCGAAGCCCCTGGTTGGCTACAGCGATATCACCGCACTGCTTCTTTCGATCTATTTCAAGACAGGTCTAACGACGTTCCACGGACCTATGGTTGCGGTCGAGCTTGGATCGGACACCCAGTCAGTCCAAAACATCGCAGCGATATTCAACGGAGAGAGGACTATTCGTTTCAATTACCAGTCCATTCCAGTAATTGAAGGCAAGATGGCCGGAAGGCTTATACCGGCAAATCTTTCTTTGTTTCAGACCCTTCAGGGGACTGAATATCTGGGCTCGCTGAAGGACGCTATCCTGGTGCTTGAGGATGTAAGCGAGACAAAAGAATCACTTGAGAGAATGATTTGGAATATTGCACATCTAGATGACTTTTCGTCACTCAGAGGTGTTGTTTTTGCGGGATTCACGGAGATCAAGAACGGCGATCTAGACGACATAAAGAGGGTGATACACGACTATTTTCTGGACAAAGAGATTCCTGTCTGGATCGGTTTGCCAAGTTACCACGGGGACTTCCCAAAGGTTGTACTTCCCGTAGGTCAGTGGGTGGAAATAGACATGGAGAAGGGGACAATCGAGATTCTTCCAGTTCCCGAGGCAAGAATAAAATAGAAAAAGAGCGTCCTGCGCTCTTTTTCTATACTATGGAGTCTAGTCAATCGTAGAAATAGTTTCTTGCCGCGTGGTAAATCGCTATTGATCCATCGGCCGCTGCCGTAACTATCTGTCTAACCTCTTTTTCTCTTACATCACCAATTGCGTAGACGGCCTTCTTGTTTGTCTCCATGAAATCGTTTGTCTTGACATAACCGAACTCGTTGAGCTCCACCTTTCCTTTCAAGAACTGAGAGTTCGGAATTAGCCCAATGAAAACAAATACTCCATCCACCTCAAGCGGAGTTATTTCGCCAGTGTCGACACTCCTGATGTTCAACCTTCTCAGCTGAGAATCGCCTTCAACTGAATCTACTACTGAACTGAAAACATACTCAACCTTACCTGTGTCGTTCAGCTTTTTCTGCAGAAGTTTGTCGGCAGTTAGCTTCGGGAGATTCTGAATCACTGTTATCTTGCTAACCATTTTGCTCAGATAAAGCGATTCATCGAGAGCACTGTTCCCTCCGCCAATTACAGCGATGTGTTTATCGGAAAAGAAGTGTCCGTCACAAGTTGCGCAATAGCTTATTCCTCTTCCCTTGAATTCTTCTTCGCCTTTCACGCCGAGCTTTCTCGGATTCGATCCTGTGGCGAGTATAATGACCTTCGACATTATCTTCTTTCCATTGTCAAGGACAACCGCTTTCTCCTCTTCATCAATTTCTAGATCGACAACCTCACTATATGTGAAAGGCACGTCAAAAGCTCTCGCGTGTTCAGCCATCTTCTCACTCAGTTCCATTCCGCTGATACTGGTGAAACCCGTCCAGTTCTCAACTGCCCGGGTATTGTTCATCTGCCCGCCATCCAGCGCCTTCTCGATGATCAAAGGACTCAGTCCTGCCTGAACGGCATAAATTCCCGCAGTGATTCCGCTAGGACCTCCTCCAATAATAACTACATCATAAGAGTCTCTCAAAACGGATTTCTTTGCGCTGCCAAGTTCGAAGAATGACATTCTGCTCCTCCTTATACGGCCTTCAATACCTGATCTACGTACTGACCTTCCGGATAAGCTCCAACGAAAGTCACCTTGTCGTTAATCACAATCTGTGGTACAGAAGAGACACCGTACTTCTTTGACAGTTCCGTGAACTCATTCGCTTCAACCATGTATGCAGTAATATTCTTGTTTGCCATAGCAATATTGTGAGCCGTGATAACGGCCCTGGGACAGTACGGGCAAGTAGTGGTCACAAAGACCTTTATGTCTACAGGCGAACTTATCGCTTCAATCTTCTTGATCGAGTCCTCAGAAAGCTCTGGAAGTGCTCCCTTAGAAAAAGAGACAATGTCCTGCAAAAGCGTGCCGAACTCATGACCGGCCGGTATGCCGAGGAACCTTACTCCCTTGTCATCTCCGTCCGGATTGAGCAGAACTATACTAGGAGCTAGATCAATGCGATACTTATCGGCCATTTCCGATTCAAGATTATGAACTTCGAAGGTTATCTTTCCTTCAATTTCCGAGAGTTCTTTCAACATCTGTTCGGCAGTGGAACAGTAATCGCAGTTCTTGTCACTCTTGAAGAGAAGTGCCTTTACAGGACCTTCCATGCTGCCAAAGACCTCTTTAACCTGTTTTATTGTATTGTCCGGAAATAACTTTGCCATAACTATACCTCCTTGGAATTCCGTATTATGCATACCCTATAGGGGTATGATATCATCTGTATGTTACTCTTCCTTTGACAGCTTGTTTACAGAACTGTCGCCAAACCATCTGCTTACGCCAACGGTCAGGCAGATGACTGTGAATAGAAGCATTATCTGCAGCCATTCGTCGGGATAGAAATACTTTAGGTGGTCAGATAAGAACCTTATGACAGTTGCGATCGCAGAAAAGGTAAGGATGCAGTCGGCCAACTTCCATTTTCCCTGTACGATGAGGTATTTCTTGAAGAACTCCTGACGCGTATACCCCATGGAAAGAAACAACATACGAAATGTGTCATCGTATCTCGACATGTGTCTGCCTAACGATCCATATACATAGAGATAGGCGATCAGGAAGAGGACTAGATTGTGAAGTCTGTAATTATCCGTGAATAGCATAGTACTTAGAAAGATGAATCCATTTGCAAAGGCAATGTTCATAAACAGAAGAAAGAAAGTCGGTTTTCTTATTTGACGCTGAAAGGCAAAAACTGAGGCCACCGAAAGGACGGTGGCCAACACAGTAATAATTAAGAAACTCAGAAAAATGTGAACAATATCACTGACTAACAATCAGATCACTTCTTGCTTACCTTCTCATTGCCGTCTGAACTGTCTTTCCCTTCTCTGAAGATCTCCGCCATTGCACCTATCGAGCTAAGCATTGCACTGCTCTCATAAGGCAAGAAGACCTTGTTTGCCTTACCATCTGCAATCTGCTTAAGGGACTCCAGGTATCTGATAGCAATAACGTCTTTCGTCGGATCACCCTCATGAATGGCCTTGAAGACGTTAACTATAGCGTTAGCCTGACCCTCGGCCTCTGCTATCAGCTTGAACTTGTTGGCTTCTGCGACTCTCTTTATTGATTCGCTCTGACCTTCGGCCTGAAGTATCGCGGACATCTTATCGCCTTCGGCTTTCGTTATCTCCGACTGCTTATAACCTTCGGCCTCCAGAATGACGGCTCTCTTGGTTCTCTCAGCCTTCATCTGCTTGGACATGGCATCCATTATGTCCTGAGGTGGATCGATCTTCTTGATCTCAACTCTAGTGACCTTGACTCCCCACTTGTCCGTGGCTTCGTCAAGTACCTCTCTCAGAGTAACGTTTATTCGCTCTCTTGAGGTAAGTGTCTGGTCCAGCTCCATCTCACCGATAACGTTCCTTAGGTTTGTCTGAGCCAGCTTTATGGCTGCGATCTCGAAATTAGCGACGTTGTATACGACCCTGAATGCATCGGTTATCTGGAAGTATATGATAGCGTCAACGGTGACGACAACGTTATCCTTTGTTATGACCTCTTGAGGTGGCACGTCGATAACTGTCTCTCTGAGATCGACCTTTACCATCCTTTCAATAAACGGAATTATGAACTGAAGACCCGGTTCTGCATCTCTTCTGTACTTTCCGAGTCTCTCTACCAGTCCCTTCTCGAACGGACGGATAATCTTTATTCCTGAAGCTGCAATGATGAATATTACTGCTGCAAGTATCAACCAAAAAACCATTTCTGATCCCCCTTTCTATCATTCACTGAGTGTTATCGTTTACTCTCTCGACATAGACCAGAGTACCTTCCAGTCTCACCACTTTCACCACGGTATCCACCGGTATTACTTCACCGTTAATCGAGTTGGCTCTCCAGTCTTCTCCTTCTATCCTGACCCTGCCTTTTTCCAGCACCGGGTTAATCTCGACCATCACACGTCCCAAAGAGCCCACCATTCCGTCTATGTACATCTTCCTCGGCGAATCACCTTTTGAAAGCCTTCTGGCAATCGGTCTTGTTAGAAGCACCAACAAAGAGCTGCTTACTGCAAAGACAAGTACCTGCCAGCCGAAACCGAAAGAAAACATTGATGCCAGACCTGCGAGAAAGGAACCAATAGAAAACCACAGAAAGAAGAACGTAGGAGTAATTATCTCTGCCACGAGTAAGACAACGCCGAAAATCATCCAGCCTATGTAGCCCATTCTTTACCTCCTCCCGGAGTACTCAGAACAACCTTACAGTTCAAAAACATGTTCCGGGTGAACAAGAAACACCTCAAGTTCGGAACCGTCAAGTTCCTTCTTAATTATATTATGCCATTTTTTCATCTTGGATGTGTACCGTCCCGATATATGATACAATATCAATCTCTTTATACCCTTGCTATTTCTCACACTGTCGATTACTTCCTCAATGCTGGAATGATTCTGATTCCTTCTATCCTTCCCGACCAGAAAAGTGCACTCATGGAGCAACGTCTCCGAATCGGCAATAACCTCGGGAGGAAGTGCGAATGTGTCTCCACTGATGGTCACGATCTTCTTAAGATAAGTGTCAGTAATCTCTTCTCTACCTTTCTCACTGACTACACCGGCAATCTCCTTTGATGAGAGACCGGCGTATTCCTCTTTTAGCTTCTTTCTCTCTTCATAGATATGGTAACCGTAGCTGATCTCGCCGATTGTATGTTTCACTCTGAAGGGAGTAACATGTCTCCTGAAGCTGCCTGCAGTTCTAAGATACACTTCATCTCCGACGTTTATCGGGTTGACTATCATGTTATATCTTAATCGAGGATTCATTCCAATGATAAAATCGAGGTAAGCTTCGATAGCTCGATTGCCCGAGGGGAAACTAATTCTCAAAGGCTTGTTCCGGTCGCCCATTGCCGTGTTTCGGGTATTTATCAGGCCCCAGAGTCCGGAAATGTGATCGACATGACCGTGGGTAAGGAAGATATCTTTTATCGCATAGACGCTGTTGCCAAGAACAGTGGATATACCCTCTCCCACATCGAAGAGTATCCTTTCGGGTCGATATAGAATCCATGTTGAGTAGAGAGCCTTCGAGAAAATCTGAAACTCCAAATCAGTCTTCCTCCAGCCCTTCCACTTTCAATGCAATCTTTCCTTTAACATTTCCCGGAAGCTTAACATCTATCTTGTATTCACCAGTCTGTTTGATATGTTCCTCTAGCTCTATGTTCTTCTTATCGACCACAAGACCAAGCAAACTCTTGATGTGGCTGGAAATATCTCCGGAGGTGACTGCTCCAAATAGCTTGCCGCTAGATCCGGACTTAGCCTTTATCACGAAGTGGTGTTTCTGGAGCTCGTGCAACAGATCTTCACTGGCCTTCTTTATTCTTTCTTCCTTTTCTTCCTGCTGTTTCTGAATGTGCTTGAGCTTTGCCATCTCTTTCTGATTGGCTTCAACTGCAAACCCCTTTGGAATAAGGAAGTTTCTACCGTAACCATCAGATACGTTCTTCACTTCACCGGCTTTTCCAACGTTGTTTACGTCTTTCAGAAGAATCACCTTCATAAGAAACCTCCTTTTAAAAAAGGGAGGCTATTCGCCTCCCTGACTGACTCTATCACTCTTTTGTGTAAGGAAGCAGCGCCATGAATCTCGCCCTCTGAATCGCTTCCTTCACCATCCTCTGGTGTTTCGCGCAGTTACCTGTAATCCTCTTTGGGATAATCTTGCCCTTTTCGGTAACATAGTCGCGCAACAAAGAAGTGTTCTTATAGTCAATGTACTTTGTCTTTGTACCGCAGAGTCTGCACTTTCTTCTGCTTCTTCCTCTTCGCCTATTATCTTTTACCATAATCTTCCACCTGCCTCAAAATGGGATATCGTCGCTTCCGGAGTCACCCGTGTCGCTTCCAAAGAAAGTAATGTCATCGTTTCCAGTGCTCTCAACCAAATCATTATCCTGAGTCGATCTCTCAAAACCTCCAGAACTCTGTTGAGCCTGTGCCTTTGTCTCCATGAATCGTATGTTGGAGGCGGCAACCTCGGCCATTGACCTCGATTCACCGTCCTGCGTCTTCCACTTGTTAATTCTGAGAGAGCCCTCTACAAGTATAAGTCTGCCTTTCGTTAAATAGTTGCCAACGAACTCCGCTGTTTTTCCAAAGGTCACAATCCTTATGAAGTCGGTACTGTCGTTATTGGATGACGCGACATTTCTGTCAACTGCAAGAGTGAACGTTGCAATTTGAGTGCCACTGGCAGCGAACTTGATCTCCGGATCGCGAGTTAGTCTACCTATCAAGACAACATGATTGTAGCTAATCGACATTTCTTACTCCTCCGTCTGCTTTTCTTCTTCAGTAGTTTCTACTTCAACGGCGACCGCTTCTTCAGTTGCTGTATCTTCAACCGGTGTTTCTTCTGACTCAGCATTCTGAACGCTTTCTTCAACCACCGGCTGTTCTGCCGCTTCGTCTTTTTTCAGCAAAGCTTTTTTCTCCGCCTTTTCAAGATCTTCTCTCCTGAATGTCTGCCATCTGAAAACTTCAGGGGTGATACCAAAGAATCTCTCGAGGATATCAACCGATTCGGGGTCAGCCTTGAACTGAATAACCGTGTAGTCGCCTTCGCTGAAGCCTTTTGTAACCCTGTAAGCTAGTTTCCTGACACCCCATCTGTCGAACTTCTCGATTGTTCCTCCGACTCGTTCAACAATATAGTCTCTAACCTTTTCAGCCATCGCATTCCGATTCTCTTCATCTAGCTTCGGCGAGACTATGAACATAGTTTCGTAGATCCTGCTCATTAACTTCCTCCTCCCTTGGTCTGTGGCCTTGCCTTCTGCGGCAAAGCGGGAATTCAACGCATAGAATTATAACACAATGCCCGAATTCTTCAAGTCCGATCGATGACTTGTACACTAAATACGCTACAGGCAACGGAGATAACTCAAACTATTCATCTGCTAAGGCTTCGCAGTCTCTTATCATGTAAACTGTATTTGTTAAACAATGAAGTACCAATCCTCACCTTTAGGAGGCGTCTCTTATGAAGACCGCGATAATCTACTCGACTTGGAGCGGAACTGTGGAAAAGTGTGCAAGCGAAATCTCAAAGAAACTCTCTGAGGAACCAGAGATAATCAACATCAAGAAAGACCCATCTCCGAAACTCAAAGAATTCGATGCCGTGATCGTTGGGGCATCGATCAGAATCGGCAAGGCAAACAAGGAGATAACGGAATTTGTGAGAAGGAACCTTGAAGACCTTAAGTCGAAGAGGCTTGGAGTATTTCTCTGCATGGGTTCAGGAGAAGAGAACTTTGAAGAGTACCTCTCTCAGAACTTCCCTAAGGAGTTTCTTGACAAATGCAAGACAAAAGGGTTTTTTGGTGGCGAGTTCAATCTAGAAAGACTGGGTTTTCTTTCAAGAATGATGCTGAAGGCAGCTTCGAAAGGTAAGCCTCAGCCCCACATTGTTTCAAGCAACATCGATAAGTTTGTCAAGGACTTTGAGGCTTAGCCAGCTTTGCTATAATACAGCCGAACAATAAGTTACTGAAATTCATCTTCCGGAGCAAAGACGATGAAACTGATGTACCTTACCAGAGTACCCATATCGATAGGGATTGCAGTTGCAGCACTGAACGTAATCGTCATGGCGCTTATCTTTCCGAGGCTTGAAGAGGGACTGAAGGAGCTCGACACACTTGAGTTCGCACCGCTAAATCTATCTCAATTAACCGATGGAGACTATGAAGGAAATTTCGCGGCAGAGATAGTAGGGGTGACAGTAATCGTCATGGTCTCCGGACACGAAATCAAATCGATTGAAATAGTGAGACACAATCACGGCAGAGGAAAATCGGCAGAGGCAATCATCGCCTCCTTAATTGAGAACCAATCTGTCGAGGTCATTGTAATCTCGGGCGCCACTTACAGCAGCAAGGTTATTTTGAAAGCCATAGAGAATGCCACAACATAAACAGATAGAAGACTTATCTGACGGTCTACTTCTCTTCTTTCAGACTGAACCCTTCCATGATAGTTCTCTGGAAAAGCAGCAGCATGATCAACGGAGGAATCATGGCGATTATGGCTCCGGCCATAATGATATTCCATTCGGCCGCTTGAGCTTCACTTGCAAGAAGCATCTTTATTCCTATCTGTACAACACGCATGTTATTGCTGTTGGTAACTATCATAGGCCACAAGTACTCGTTCCACATATATGTGAATTCAATCAGAAACAACGCCCCGACATTAGTCTTTGAAAGCGGGATCAACACATTGAACAGAAATCTCATGGGTCCGGCTCCATCGATCCTAGCAGCGTCGGAAAGCGAAGGTGGAACAGTCATGAATAGCTGTCTGAAAAGCAGAGTTCCAGTCGCGCTGGCAAAAAACGGTATCGTGAGAGCTCTATATGAATTAATCCAGCCAAAAGTTCTCATCAGCTCATAAGTCGGTACAATTCTTATCGGTAGCGGAAGCATGTGGGTAATCAGAATTATCGCAAAGAAGAAATACTTTCCTTTGAAGTTCCCGAAATAGGTGAAAGCAAAGGCAGCGAGCATCGAAAGAAATATCTTTGCAAATGCCACGGTAATCGAAATGAATGCGCTGTTGAAGATCAATCTTCCCATGTTGACGGTCTTCCAGGCCGTCGAATAGTTATCGAATGCGTGAATGCTTGGGATGAACTTAGGAGGGAATGAGTAGGCTTCCTTCTCGTTGAATGTGCTCATAGTGAAGGCATAGTAAATCGGAAACATTATTGCTATGAGCGCGATTGTCAGAAAAAGATAGCTCAGAAAGATCGATGATTTTCTCTGCTTCATCTAGTTCACCCCACGATCATCCATAGAAGACCTTTTGCTCGGCAAATCTGAACTGAAGAACAGTCAAGATGGCTACAAAAACGAAAAGCACTATTGATTGAGCGGATGCAAAGCCCGTATCAAGGTTTATGAATCCGTCTCTGTAAAGTTTGTATACAAGGACTTGCGTGGCATCTCCCGGCCCGCCCTTTGTCATTATGTCGATCAGTCCGAAGACCTGAAAGAAGGCGTACAGCATGTTCATTATCAGCAGGAAGAAAGTGGTCGGCGACAACAGCGGAATTGTGATCTTAAAGAATCTCCGAACGCTAGATGCGCCATCTATAGCAGAAGCCTCAATCAATTCTTGAGGAATCGTTTGGAGTCCTGACAAGAAGAAAATTATATTATAACCAAGCATTTTCCACGAAGCTGCAATGATTACTGCAACGAGGGCAACTTTCCCATCCATCATCCAGTTAACATTAGCTCCAAAGATCGCCTTCAGCAAGAATGTAATCGGGCCGCTCGAAGGGCTGAACATCAGTGCCCAAATCGTACCTGCTATTGCCGGTGAAATCGCATAAGTCCAGATGAAAAGAGTTCGATATACTTGCAGCCCCTTCAGCTTCTGATTCAGAAGTACCGAAAGCAGCATTCCCAAAGTCAGACCGATCACTACGACGAAAACCGCAAAGATTAGCGTTATAACAAGGCTGTTGATGTAATCTGAAGATTTGAATAGCTTGGTGAAGTTGTACCATCCCACGAATATCAGTTTGTCGCCAAAAGGAGAGACCCTGAAAAAACTCAGGTACAGCGACTGAATAGTAGGAACAACCAAAAAGATGATGACCACGACCAATGAAGGCAGAAGTAGCAAGTATGGTAAGAGCTTGTTTGGAAAACGACTATGCATGCCTCATCACCGTCCGGAAAATACTAAAGATCCCCTGACATTTCTGTCAGGGGATCCAAAAAAAACTACTTGCCGTAGATCAATGTGTATTCTTCAAGTATCGTGTTCGACTTTTTTGCCGCATCGTCGAGAATTCTCTTCGCTTCTGCTTCGAAATTCGTTCCGGTGTACTGTATAGCCTTTTCAATAGCCCCATCAACGACATCTCTGATGGCGACGAAATTGCCGAGTCTCACTCCCTGAGCCTCGGGAATTCTCGTTCCCGAAAGTATCTGAAGGAAGGCGGTAAGGTGATTTGGATTTTCGGCAAACCAACCTTCGTCCATGAGTTTCTTGACTGCACTATTGGTGGTTGGGAAGTAACCCGTCGACTTATGCCACTCGGCAGTAACTTCAGTCTTCATAAGGTACTGGAAGAATTTCCAGATCGCCTCATATTCTTCGTCTGTATGACCCTTCATTACCCATAGCGTTGCACCGCCAATGACGGAATTTCCCTTCGGATAACCTGGTATAACCGGCAGGAAGGTTGTTCCCATCTCGAAATCGGCTTTCGACTCAATTGAGCTGACAGAAGATGTAGACTGAATCAACATTGCAACCTGCTTGGTAAGGAATGCCTGGTTTGCGTCATACTCTCTGCCGCCGTAAAGGAAAACTTTCGCCTGAGCCCATTTTATCCACTCCGCCAGGACCTTGACACCGAAGTCTCCGTTGAAGAAAACCTCCGTCGCTTTGGCGGCTCTGCCGTTCTCATTGTTTGCATAAAACTGGCCATGTACCGAGTGCATCTGCTCGAAGACCCATGCAGGCCAACCAAAAGAGATTCCTCCCTGTGCCGCCCCTGATTCGACTATCTTCTTTCCCATCTCGTATAGTTCATCAAAGGTCGACGGCGGTTTGTTCGGATCGAGGCCAGCGGCTCTGAAAATGTCTTTGTTGTAGTATAGGATGGCACTTGACGAGTTGAAAGGCATTGAATAGAGCTGGTCGCCCACTGTGTAATAATCGAGAATAGGGCCGATCACGTCTCCCCAATCAAAATCAGGACCGGAAAGCTCAAAGACCGGTTTGATAGCATTGCTGTCAAGCATAGTTTGAAGTCCAACCTCGTAAACCTGTACAACATGAGGCGCATCTCCTGCTCGATACGAAGCGATCGCCTTGGTTAGGGTCTCTGCGTATGAACCGGTGAACTGCGCAACCACCTCAATATCGGGGTTTTCTGCGTTGAATCCCTCTACAATTGCATCAACTGCACCCAATCTGCTGCCACTCATAGCGTGCCAGAAGTTGATTGTAGTCTTTCCGAAAGCAAAGATTGACAAGCTCAGAAGAACCAGTACAAGAAGCTTTTTCATAAGATCCCTCCCTTTTCGAAAATTGAAAACGGCAGAATACCGAAGTAATTATAACACCAAGAGTTCCCCCGAAAGAAGCTCCCTGAGAAGCCAACAGAGTTGGATATCACACGTAAGACCCCGCATATCGCTTCGTTCTCGTTATTTGAAAAGAAAGAACCGCTCACAAACCCTTCCGAAAAACGGATCCACAATTTATCCCGGAGGTCCTTTCAGACTGACATCAAGCAATGAAACATTATTTCGAGAGATACATCTCAGTTCTTGGATCCGGTGGGTTTCATCTGGAATTCGATCGCGATCTTAGAATCGCGAAGTAAACGCCCGTCATTAAGATTGCAGATAGAAGCCCGACAAATCCGAAGAGTCTGAATGCAAAGAAGACTGAGAATTTATCGATAATTATTCCTCCTCCGATTGACCCCACGATGAAAGTCAATCCCGACCTCACAATCCAGAAGACACTCTGAGCAGCAATCATCCGCCTACCCGAAAGACCGTAATGGATGAAGTGAAAAAGGGAGTAATACATTAGAATATACGTCAACCCGTGTAAAGACTCCACCAAATAGAGCGCATATACGTTTGTCGCAAAGGAGACAAGAATCATCCTGACTCCAATTACTGCCATGCCGAATAGCAGGATTTTCATACTGCCGATTTTCTCGATTATCCTGTCGGCAACCAACAAGAAAGGAATCTCTGAAAGAGCGGTAATTGCAAAGACAACCCCCACGACCGACGGATCCATACCGTTCTGTCTTGTGAAGACCGCAATGAAAGAATTATGGAAGGAGTTCAAAGTAATTCCGAAAAACATTCCGACAGTCATCAAAGAAAACTGAAGAAGAGAACCTGCACTGGCAGGGTTTTCCGGGGCTTCAGTTCTCGATTCACCGGGTCTTCTCTTGAGGAACATCGGTGAGAAGGCCAGAACAATGGAGGTGGCTGCAAATAACCAGAAGAAACTGATCCCGACGAGACTGCTTAACAAGAGAGAAGTAACTGCAAACCCAATCGTGCCAAAAAGCCTCACACGATCGAAACGACCTCCAGTAGTCTTAAGAATCGTCATAATAATTGAATCACCCAGCGGAACAACTGCCGAAAAAAAGAGAGAGAAGAGGATCATGAAGAGTAAGGATGTCAAGAAATCGCTGGTGGCAAAAATGGGCCAGATACATACGGCTGAAGAAAGAGATACGATATAATAGATTTTGTTCTGACCAAGTCTAGAGCTGATTTTAAACCACAGGGGGCTGGAAACTAGCGAGGCAACAGGCAGTACCGCCATCAGTATTCCGATTTCGGTTGGTGAATAACCGGAGATGTCGAAATATTGACTAAGCAGATTCTTAGTCGCCAGGCTCGCATATATTAGAGCTTCAAAGAATAGTATATTAAGATTCAACGCAATCTCACCCCACGCAACTAGTGGAAATTATACAACTTGCAATTCAAAAAGATTGAATGGAGTGTGACTATGAGACTTATCTTGAAATCAATGACCATTATCGTCATTCTTCTTATTTCAACGGCACTTTCCGCGACCGTAGAGTTCGATGTACAGGGACACCGCGGCTGCAGAGGTCTCATGCCCGAGAATACTATTGCCGCCTTCACACACGCTCTGAAACTGGGCGTTGACACTATTGAACTTGACACTGTAATCACCAGTGACGGCGTTGTCGTCATTAACCATGAGCCGTATCTGAATCCACAGCGAACGAGAAAGGACGGGGAATTCATAAAGGACCGGTTATTGATAAAAGACCTTACTTTCAAAGAGCTTAGAAAGTACGACATAGGAAGAACTGTCAATCCTGAAGATTGGCCCGAACAACTTCAAATGGATGGACAGGCTATACCCTCTCTCGAAGAGGTTCTTGACCTGGTCCGGCAACACAACGAGAAGTCTGCAAAGGAAGTGAGAGTTAACATAGAGATCAAGCACTTTCCTGAGAGACCTCAGGATACCGTCGATCTTAGAGAACACGTTAGAAAAGTTCTTGAAGTTGTTTCCAGATTCGGCTTCGAAGAACTGTCAACGATACAGTCTTTCAACTGGGAAGCTATCAAGATTTCTAGGGAGTTGGAACCATCCGTTGAAACGGTCGCCCTAATTTCAAGCACAAATCTCGATAAAACTATATGGACTGCCGGTCTGAGATTGAGGAACTTCGGATTCGACATAGGGAAGATGCTTGCCAGTATCGGCTGCAGTGTCATCTCTCCTAACTACACACTCATGACCGAGGGATGGATAGAGAGCGCTCACAGATCCGGACTGAAGATCATCCCCTGGACCGTAAACGAGGTCCCGGAGATGGAGAGACTGATAGACCTTGGAGTAGATGGAATCATTACGGATTATCCCGACAGACTAATAGAACTTCTCTCGAGCAGACAGAAAAGCCTTTCTCATTAGAGAAAGGCCTCTCATAAGAACGTTTTACACATCACCAAGTAGATTATACCGCAACCAGAAGGTTTTTCGTCGCAATTTCAGCCAATATAGATGGTAAAACACACTTGATTATAGACTGAAAGACCTGGTGATGCTTATGAAAACCGAATCAAGGTCTTTGCACTCCAGTGGAAGCAGTACTGTGACATTCTCCCCTCTGAGCTTTCCACTGCAGAGTATGCGTCTCGAATCAAAAGGACCGCAGTGTTCTGGCGAGAATTCCTCCCCTTTTTCGTCCAGTTGAACATCCTGGGGTCTGAAGGACGCATCACCCACCCTGTTGACTCCCATCGAAGAAAAGAGCTCCATCACAAAATGCGAAGCCGGATCTTCGTATATCTCTGTTGGCGGGCCATGCTGAACTATTGCTTCATCATACATGACGTACACTCTATCCGCAACTGCCATCGCATCTTCGGGATCGTTCAATACTATGAGCACTGACTCTCCAAGAGCAATCAGCAGCCTCTTGATCATCAGTCTCAGCTCGGTTCTGATCTTCTTGTCGAGTCTCTCGAACGGTTCATCAAGCATGATGATGTTGAATTTCTTTACCGTCTCTCTTGCGAACGCCGTCAACTTCTTCATACCGGCCGGCAACTCTTTCGGCCAACGGTCAAGATAGCCAGAAAGGCCATCGAGTTCATCGGCTCTTCTACTTACCTTTTCATTTGCCTCCTTGTCCTTCATTACTGTGAGAGGAAAGGCAATGTTGTCATGGGTATCCATGTGGGGAAACAAGGCATTGTCCTGAAAGACAAAAGCAAGGCCCCTGAGATGGGGCTCAAGGAAAGTAACGTCCTGCCCGTTGATCTCGACAGTACCCGAGAGCGTTTCGTGTAGCCCCGCAATAGATCTTAACAGGAGAGTCTTTCCACAGCCTGATGGTCCAATCAAACCTACGATTTCGCCCTTTTCAATTGATAGATCGACAGGCCCGAGGTCGAACTTCCCGATCCTGCTTGTCAGATTCTTCACATCGAGAGTCTTCATACAATCACCCCCAAGATAAATTATAGCTTCAGAGCAAGACAAAGCCCTTCATCCTGAGACTCCCTCATGCTGAATACTTGCACTGACTTGATCGCCTTCCGTTGAGAACCGGAACGAGTCGAGCTATACTATTACCAAAGCCTCTGTCGGTTCTCTTGTTACTTTTTTTTGCAATGTATAAGAAGTTATAATAGAGAAAATACTCGTGTATAGGAGTGACAAACGTGTCAAGACATCTACTTACCAAGGCTGAATCATACCGTGAGGAACTTGCCGCTTTTCTAAGCGATCTCGTAAGCATCAAGAGCTTTTCTGCCGGTGAAAGGGAGGTTGTCCAGAGAATTCGCGAAGAGATGGACAAGGTGGGCTTCGACGAAGTCATAGTCGATGGTCTGGGAAACATCATGGGTAGAATCGGATCGGGCAAGAAAGTTATTGCCATGGACGCACATATCGATACCGTAGAAGTGGGAAATGAAAAGCTCTGGAAGGTAGATCCTTTCGGAGGAGTTGTTAGAGATGGCATAATCTACGGGAGAGGTGCTTCCGATCAAAAAGCTGGAATGGCTGCAATGGTCTACGGGGCAAAGATAATGAAAGAAGAGGGACTGCTGGGAGATTTCACTCTCTACGTTACAGGAACTGTGATGGAAGAGGATTGCGATGGCCTCTGCTGGAGGTACATAGTTCAGGAAGACGGCATTAGGCCTGACTTCGTGGTCATTACCGAACCGACGAATCTAAATATCTACAGGGGGCACAGGGGAAGAATGGAGCTTCAAATAAAAACCTCGGGGCTTTCCTGTCACGCGAGCGCACCCGAACGGGGAGTCAATGCTATCTACAAGATGGGCCGTATCATACAGGAGATAGAGAGGCTCAATGAGAGGATAAAAGATGACGCTTTCCTAGGGAAGGGGACGATAGCCGTTACTCAGATATTCTTCAAATCTCCCTCCCAAAACGCAGTAGCCGACGAATGCACCATCCAGCTAGACAGAAGGTTGACGGCGGGAGAGACAAAAGAGACGGTAGTAAAAGAACTGGAAGAGGCCATTCAAATGGCCGGGGAGCAGGCGGAGATTGTAGAACTCTTCTACGAAAGACCTTCATATACCGGAACTGTGTATCCCGTCGAGAAGTACTTCCCAACGTGGGTAATGGAAGAGGACAGCGAAATAGTGCAGAAGACCGTAAACACTTTTAGAGAAGTTTTCGGTGAGGAGCCTTTCGTTGACAAGTGGACATTCTCGACAAATGGAATAGCAACAGCAGGTGTCTTTTCGATACCGACGATCGGATTCGGGCCCGCTAACGAGATCTACGCGCACAGTCCCGATGATCAGTGCCCCATCGACCATCTGGTAAAGGCTGCGGCTATGTACGCTCTTCTTCCTTTAAGGCTTTCACAATAGATTAGGAGGTAATAGGATGAGTAGCATTTTGAGAGGCAGAGACTTCATCACCACACAGGACTTTGACAGAACGGAGATTGATCTGATGCTCGATCTGTCTTCCGATCTGAAACGGAGATTTGCAACGAGCGAACCGACCCCTTTGCTTCCTTATCAAACGGTGTTCTTGATGTTCTTCGATCAATCAACTAGAACACGCAACTCGATGGAAGCGGGAATAACACAGCTGGGCGGACACGCTCACTATCTGGACCCTTCGACGATGCAGACTGCGCACGGAGAGGTTCCTAGAGATACCGCGATGATTCTTTCGAGATACGGCCACGCAATCGCTGTAAGGCACTGCAAGTTCAAGGCGGGAAATCCTTATCTGAGATCTCTTGCCGAACACGCGGATGTCCCAATTCTGAATCTGCAGGATGATGTCTATCATCCTATGCAGGTTATGGCCGATATGATGACGATTAGAGAGAGATTTGGAACGAATCTCAACGGCCTGAAGGTCGCGATAACATGGGCTTATGCCGAAAGCCATCTCAAGCCTCTTTCCGTTCCACAGTCCCAGATTCTTCTCTTCACGAGATACGGTATGGACGTGAAGTTAGCGTATCCGAAGGGCTTCGATTTGATGCCCGACATAGTTGATCAGGCAAAGCAAAACGCCGAGAACAGCGGGGCCAAGTTCGATATACTTCACGACATGGATGAGGCATTCAAAGATGCAGATATTGTGATTCCGAAGTCATGGGGTGGCTTCTACGTCTCAGAAGATCCTCAGGAGATCATGGAAGAAGTGAGAAAGAATAAAGACTGGATTTGCACACCCGAGAGAATGAAGCTTGCAAATAGGAGAGCGGTCTACATGCATGCTCTTCCCGCGGATAGGGGCAGAGAGGTCGTCGACGAGGTAATAGACGGTCCTCAGTCAATCGTTATAGACGAGGCGGAGAACAGACTTCACACAGCTAAGGCTGTAATGGCGCTTACTATGGGCGGAAGACCGTGACTTTTGACCTTGCCCTGGAAAACGGTACGATTTGCGCAGGAGACAGTGTCTTTCCTGCCAATCTCTATGTTTCGGGCGAGGAAATCGCGGCGATATCTGCAACCCGGAGCAGTTTCCCGTCACGCGAGATCCTTGACTGCTCCGGATTGTTTCTCTTGCCGGGATTCATCGATCCTCACGTACACCTTTCGTTGAATCTGGGAAGATATACGTCCGTTGACGACTTCGATTCGGGATCTGCTCTTGCAATCAGCGGGGGAGTAACCACGCTGATTGATTTTCTCGATCCCGTTTCCAGTCTTTTAGACTTTGAGAAAGCAAAGAAGAGTCGAATGCAGACGGCAGCAGACAGCAGGATAGATTACGCTTTCCACGTAACGCTTGCAGGAAGTCCTGGATTTTCCGCCGAAGAGATAGCCAGAGCTGCAATAGCCGAGAAGATGCCTTCTATAAAAATCTTCACGACATATAGTTCTTCCGATCGCAGAACAAGCGACGGAATGATCCTCAACCTGCTTTCGCTCTCAAGAAAGCTTGGGTTCGTTCTGCTGGCCCATGCGGAAAACGATGAAATAATAACTGAGACCGTTTCCGGTTTCGTAAGTCCTACTTTCAAAGATCTCTCGGATTTGAGACCGACTATTAGCGAGATGACCGAAGTAGTCAAGCTTGCCTTGATGTCTATGGACAAACAGGGCCAGCTGTACATCGTACATCTTTCCAGCGGCGAAACCGCAAAGACTCTCGGCTCGATCAATGTCAACTGGAAAGACTCTACAAGACTTGAAACCTGTCCTCAGTACCTACTGCTGGACAATAGCCCGCTACTCGGCGAGCAAGGTTATCTTAATACTTACTGCCCCCCTCCAAGGAGCGCACAGGAGAGACTGCTTCTTGTCTCTTCGTTGAGAGAGGGGGAGATCTCATCGATGGGCACGGATCACTGTCCATTCCTTAGGCAAGAGAAACTCGAGAATCGAGATGACTATTTGTCGATGCCGAACGGCTCTGGATCGCTAGGCCTATCCTTTTCCACCGCAAACACTTTGCTTGAAGGCGACCTCACAAGAGTCTCTTCTCTGCTTTCAACAAACGCGGCCAAGACGTTCGGATTGTTTCCAAAGAGAGGGCTGCTGGCTCCCGGATCTATCGCAGATATCGCCGTTGTCGATAAGGATGCAGAGATTACCGTCTCAAGATCGCCTTTCACAAGATCCGACCACTCTCTTTTCGATGGCATGAAGCTAAAGGGAAGGGTGGAAGCGGTAGTTCAAAGAGGCAGAGTCGCCTACAAAGACGGTGAAGTTCTGCTTCCCAGGGCTTCGGGACGCTTCATCGAACGCGAATCAATTCGTTGGGAGGATGCTTCATGCAAATAAATGGAGTTTCTATTTTCACAAATGATGGAGAATTCATAGAAAAGGGATACGTGAGGGTAGAGAACGGGGAGATTGTGAAGGTCTCTTCAGGCGAAAGCAGCTATGATGGCGAGAATCTGCACTTAGACGGAAAGCTCTTGATGCCTTCGCTGGTAAATGCCCATACGCATATTTACTCAACTTTCTCTCGCGGATTGGGGGTCTCTCCCTTCAATCCATCCTCGTTCACAAAACTGCTGGAAGAGTTGTGGTGGAGACTGGATAAAGCCCTTACTCTTGAAGATCTTGAGATCTCGGCTTATGTGGCTTCAATCGAGTCGCTTAAGGCAGGCGTTACATCTCTCTTCGACCACAACTCTTCGCCAAACGCGATAGATGGTTCTCTGGAGAGAATCGCCGCTTCCGTCAACGATGTCGGTTTGAGGTACTGTGGAGCTTATGAGGTCTCGGACAGAGACGGATTGGAAAAACGTGACAGGGGAATAAGAGAGAATCTCGAGTTCAGCAGGGAGTCGACGCAGTACAAGAAAGGGGTTTTCGGTTTCCACGCTTCCCTCACTCTCTCAAAAGAGACACTGTCGCTGGCTTCAAAAGAGATAGCTGGTAAGCTTCCCATACACGTTCATGTTGCAGAGGGCCCCGAGGACCAGGAGCACACGATTGGCGTATATGACCAGAGAGTACTGGAGCGCTTCCATAGAGCCGGGCTCATGACAGAGAACTCAATCTACGCCCACTGCATTCACACTACACCATCTGAAAGGGGCCTGATAAAGAACACAAAGGGCTACATCGTGGTAAATTGCCAGTCGAATATCAACAATGGTGTTGGATTTCCTGAATGGAAACGCTTTAGAGAAGAAGGAGCTGCAGTGCTGGTAGGAAACGATGGTTACGGATTCAATCTCAGCAACGATGTAAGGTTCATGATTCTCGGTCCTCACTACATCCAGCGCGATCCGAAAGCCAGCTATTCAGGAGATCTAAGCCCTTCTCTCTTTGGAGCAAACTACGAACTTGCAACCAGAACGTTTGGAGCAAACATTGGAACGATTCGCGAGGGAAGCTCCGCAGATCTGATCGTACTCAACTACCGAAGTCCGACCGAAATCACGGCAGAGAATTTCGTGGATCATTTCTTCTTTGGAATCTGCGACAACATTTCGGTAAGCGATGTGTTCGTCGGTGGCGAGAGGGTCCTAGCGCAAGGAGTACCGACAAAAGTCGACGAAGAGATTATTTATAGAGAGGCAAGAAGGTTGTACAAAGCATTTGAGAAGAGATTCTAGGAGGTGCTTTCGTGAATCTTTCGACAGAAGTGGCGGGTATTTCCCTTAAGAATCCATTGATGCCTGCCTCCGGTCCTCTTACAGGGGATCATAGGAAGATGCTCGCACTGGAAGCCATGGGAGTCGGAGCTATGGTTACGAAGACGATATCTACAGTAGCAGCTAAGGTCCCGAGACCTTGCATAGTAGCGGATAAGGACTTCGTAATCAATACTGAGCTTTGGAGCGAGTTCCCTCCTGACATGTGGTTTGAGGAGTTTCTACCGCAATACAAGAAATCATCAAGTCTTCCTCTGATAGTCAGTCTAGGTTACTCACCTGAAGATCTTCGAAAGCTGGTCCCGTTATTCTCAAGGTTTGCAGATGCTTTCGAGCTGTCTACTCATTACGTCGCCGATGACCCTTCGCTTATGAAGGAGTTGGTCTCTGCCGTTAAGGAAGGCACGGACAAGCCGGTCTTTCTGAAGTTCGACCCATCTGTGCCTGATCCGGCTGAAATGGCAAAGGCCGTCCAGGACTCCGGTGGCGACGGAATCGTTGCAATAAACTCGCTTGGACCGGTCTATCCGCTGGACAGGAGGGTGAATCGTTCGTTTTTGGGAAGCAGCGATGGGTTTGGCTGGATAAGCGGTCCCGTAATCAAGAAGCTTTCCCTCTCATCCGTAAGGAGAATACGCGAGGGCTGTTCTCTGCCGATTATAGGTGTCGGTGGCATTCAAAGCGCAGATGATGTAATTGACTTTCTCTCTTGCGGCGCATCCGCGGTGCAGATGCTTTCTGGAGCTCTGATAAAAGGCAAAGACCTCTTCAAAAGGATAGTAGACACTCTTCCGTCGGCTCTCGAGAAGAGAGGGTTCGATAGTGTAATAGATGCGATCGACTCTGCTGAAATACAGAAAGAGTCCTTTGAGGTGAGAAATCCGCTTATCGATCACGAGAAATGTACCAGATGCGGATTGTGTGTTGCGGTTTGCCCTTACTTTGCACTGAGGTTGGATGAGAAAGTGGAAGTGGATCCGTCTGAGTGTTTCGGTTGCGGGCTTTGCGAATCTCGCTGTCCCGTTAGCGCCATCGGGGGTGTACTGGTTTGAGCAAATATCTTCTGAAGTGCATCACTTGTGGTAAGGAATTCGCAATAGACGAAGTAGACTACTACTGCCCCGATTGCGGTGATCGTAAGGGGACCCTCGAAGTCGTATACGATTTTGCGCTTGTGAGGAAAAAATTTGAGTTCAGTTTGACTTCTCTTCAAAAGAGGGGAATCTGGGCCTTTGACTTCCTTTTGCCGTTTGAAGGGAAAATCGATTTCCCGGAGCTGCTTGTTGGCAATACACCGCTCTACAAGAGTCGTTCTCTTTCGAGGAAATACGGAATTCGGGAAGTCTTGATAAAAGACGACGGAAGAAACCCGACAGCATCTTTCAAAGACAGGGCAAGCGCCATTGCTGTAGCAAAGGCAGTGGAAAAGGGGTTCGACACCATCTTCTGTGCCTCGACGGGAAATGCAGCCAGTTCTCTATCGGGACTTTCGGCCGTATCCGGCTTGAAGAGCGTTATCTTCGTGCCTTCAACCGCCCCTGTGGCGAAAATCACACAACTGCAGGTGTATGGTTCAAAGATTCTTGCGATAGAAGCAAGTTATGACAGAGTATTCGATCTCTCTATGGAGATAGGGATGTCTATGGGTTGGTATTGCAGAAACAGCGCGATCAATCCCTATCTACTGGAAGGGAAGAAAACCTGCGCGTTGGAACTCGCTTTCGAGATGGAGGACGATCTCCCTGATTTCATATTCGTTTCGGCCGGCGACGGGACTGTTCTCTCAAGTTTCTACAAGGGCTTTGAGGATATGAAGGAGTTGGGTCTCATCGAGAAAGTTCCGAAGATAGCCGGAATCCAGGCCGAAGGCTCTGCTGCGATCAAGAAGACCTATGAAGCGGGCTTCCCTTTCGAACCGATCGATCTTGAAGCAACCACAGTAGCCGACAGCATATGTGTTGGAAAACCAAGAGACGTCATAAAGGCCTGTCACTACACAGAAGCGCATGACGGTCTCCTTCTCTCGGTTTCGGACAACGAAATCCTTGAGAGTATAATAGAACTTGCGAGGGAAACCGGAGTGTTCGCCGAACCGGCCGGTGCAACTGCATTTGCGGGCTTCAAGAAGGCTAGGAAGCTTGGACTCGTAGGTGAAAAGGACCGAGTAGTGATAGTTGTCACCGGCAACGGACTTAAGGACCTCAAGAACGTTTCTGCGGTTCTTCCCGAAGTACGGATTCTGCCGCCGGATAGAGATGCAATCGAGGAGGCACTGAAATGAAGATCAGCTTCATTCTAAACAATGAGAAGCATACACAGGAAGTAAGAGAAGATATGCGATTACTCGATTTTCTGCGTGATGAAATGGGGCTTACCGGAACAAAGGAAGGCTGCGGTGAGGGAGAGTGTGGAGCATGCACGGTCATTATTGATGGCAAAGCAGTCAACTCCTGCCTGGTTCTTGTTCCCGAAATCGACGGTTCAGAAGTGGTTACAATCGAAGGTCTTTCCAGGAGCGGCGAACTCGACCCGATTCAGCAGACTTTCATTGATGAGGGGGCGGTCCAATGTGGATTCTGTACGCCGGGGATGATAATGTCGGCGAAAGCCCTTCTGGACAGAAATTCAGCCCCAAGTGATGAAGACATTATGGAAGCCATAGAGGGAAATCTCTGCAGATGCACAGGTTACTACAAAATTATCCAAGCAATCCGTAAATCGGCAGAGAGCCTCGCTAAGACAGATGAAAAGTGATTCCATAGTACTGCTACTTCTGGCTGCAGGAGAGTCGAGACGCTTTGGCAGTGAGAAGCTTCTTGCGGACTTCGCAGGCAAGCCGATTCTGCAGTGGTCGCTGGACAGTTTTGGAACCATCGACGCAATGGGCAAGATTCTTGTGGTCAATCCTGATTTTGAACCGGAGATGTTTGAGATCGGATCGTTCCAGACGGTGATAAACGAGAACTACAAAGATGGGATTTCAACCAGCATCGTCAGGGGACTCAGAGAGTGCCCCGACAGCTGCGAAGGAATCGTTCTGGCCCTTGCAGACATGCCATTGATTACCAAAGAGGATGTGGAACGCCTGGCAGGTTCGGTAACCACTGAAGACGAGATGGTCTCCTACGTCTTTGAGGGAAAGAAAGGCTTTCCGACATATATTTCTAGAAAGGTCTTTTCCCGACTATCCAGAATAACCGGCGATAGAGGTGCATATCAACTGGTGAAAAGCGGGCTTGCCAAGATGCGCGAGATCGAAGGCCGAAGTCACAATGTCTTCGATATTGATATTCCGGAGAGTATGAATTGTACAGACCATGGTTTAGGTATTACAGATAGCAATGGAGGATTCCGGAGGTGAAAGAGATGTCATTCAGTGTCCTTATGCCGACAAGTGAAGAGGAACTCATGTCGATTCTCTCCAGAAGCGACTGCAATATTCTCGCAGGCGGAACCGACCTACTTGTAAAAATCAGGTTGAAACGCATAGCGCCAAAAAATGTCGTGAGCCTGAGACATTTGAGGAGTTTCGGCAAGATAGAAGACCTCGGCGACTCAATAAGGGTCGGATGCAAAGTAACGATGTCCGAGCTTTTGAGTAACGAGACAATTGGAGAAGATAGCAAAATATTGAAGATGGCTTTGAGAGAAGTAGGCAGCCCACAGATCCGAAACAGAGCAACTCTCGTAGGGAACGTTGTCAATGCATCTCCTGCAGGCGATTCAATCGTTGCTCTCTTGCTCTCAAACGCGACTTTGCAGATTGTGGGCCAGTACGGGGAGAGAATTCAGAGTCTAGCCGACTTCATCAAAGGTCCGGGAGTGACATCTCTTTCAAAAGGCGAGTTTGTAAGATCCATAACTTTCGAGAAAACCGGGGGGTTCTTTCCTCAGTTCTACAAAGTTGGTCAGCGAAGTTCTATGGCCATAGCAATAGCTTCGGTAGGCTCCTTGATATCTGAATCGGAAATCAGACTCGCATTCGGCTCGGTAGCTCCCGTTGTAGTTGTTCCGAAAGAGGCGTGCGAATATTATTCGAGTGAAAGGAGCTCGTTCGATGAATCGAAATTCGTCGAACTGGCCATGAAGCGCGTCTCACCCATAGATGATGTTCGAGCAAGTCAGTGGTACAGAACTACCGTTATCAGAAATCTAGTTTTCAGAACCCTAAAAGTCTGGAGAAAGAGGGGATATAATGCTGTCTAACGTGAATGAGTACTTCAGACCGGAAACCGTCGAGGAGGCATTTGAACTCATGCAACGCGACAGAGATCATTCGATATTCCTTTCCGGAGGTACGATTGTAGCTCTTATGGAGTCTTCAAGAATCGAGAAGATCATCGATCTGAAATCTCTAAGGCTTGACACGGTATCGATCACCGAAGATGAAATAGTAGTCGGCGCCTCAACGACAGTCGAGTCTTTCAGAAAGGACCCACTGATAAGAAGGGAATTCGGAGATTTCTTTTACGACGCCTTCTCTTTAGTAGGCTCATGGCAGATTAGAAATATGGCGACTATCGGCGGCTCAATCGCCCCAAAACTTGGATGGTCGGACGTAAGCACCTGTCTTCTCGCTGCCGGCTCAAGTCTCATGATCTACGGGGTCGATGGTTACCAGCGAATGCTGATCTCTGATTACTTCTCGCTACCGGCAGGTGAAAAACCTCTGATCACTCACGCGATTCTTAAGAAAGACGGCTGGTTCACGGCCTTCGAGAAATTCTCGAAGACTACTTTCGATATTGCGACGGTCAATGTAGGCCTTTCGATCAGACCGGAGCACGGGAGAATAAGAGCGGCCAGAGTTGTTTGCGGATCTAGACCGCAGTATCCGGCAAGGTTTGAAAGTGTCGAAGCGGCAATGGTGGATCTAGAGATAAACGATGTGATGCCTTCAATAGTAAGAAGTCTCGTTTATGAGAGCTTTATTGGGGGCTCGAATATGACCGCCTCCTTCGAGTACAGAAAGCACCTTGCTTCAGTGCTGGCCCAGAGAGCTGCTGAAAAACTGAAGGGGATGATTTTATGAGAATTGCCTTTACTGTGAACGGAAGACTTCATGAACTCGATATTGACCCCGGTGAGTATCTGCTTGAAGTACTAAGGAGGATAGGCTATAAGAGCGTCAGAAGAAGCTGCAATTCTGCAAGTTGCGGAACTTGTACCGTTCTCCTGAATGGAAAGCCGATACTTTCATGTTCAACTTTTGCGGTTTCTATTGATGGTCAGAACATTGAGACCGTCGAAGGCATGGCCGATGGAGACAAGTTGCATCCAATCCAGGAGGCCATTCTCGAAGAGGGCGGAGCTCAGTGCGGATACTGTATCCCCGGGGTAGTAATGACGGGAGAAGCTCTGCTAAGAGAAAACCCGGATCCTTCCGACGAAGAGATAAGGCTCGCGCTCAACGGGAACATCTGTAGATGCACGGGATATGAGCCTCAGAATCGAGCCATAAAAAAGGCGGCCCAAGTGATGCGAGGTGAAATCGATGAATGATTCCTTCATGACGATCGGAAAATCAATGAAGAAAGTAGACGGTCTCGCAATAGTGAGGGGAAAGCCGGCATATACACCAGACTATGATATGCCGGATGCTCTAGTTGTCAAACTTCTCAGGTCTCCTCATGCCCACGCAATTATTAGGAGTATCGACAGCTCTCAGGCTTTGAGCATACCGGGTGTAGTCGGCATCTTCACCTACCAAGATGTGGAGAGAGTTCCTTACACCAGAGCAGGTCAGGGATACCCAGAACCCTCTCCTTACGATACTTATCTCTTGGACAGAAAGGTTAGGTACGTTGGCGACCCTGTGGCAGTCGTAGCAGCAACTACCGAAAAAGCGGCTCTCAAGGCACTAAGAAAGATCAAGGTCGAGTACGAGACCCTGGATGCGGTTTTTGATATGAAGGAAGCCTCAAAAGAGGGCTCTCCGATAATTCATGATGAAAGCGACTGCTCGGGTGTCTACGACAAATCCAGAAATATCGCCGCTCACTTCGTGATGGATATCGGAGACGTTGAGAAGACCCTCGAAGAGTGCGAATTCGTTATCAGAAGAACATATCATGTGGACACTCAGCTGCATGCTGCACTGGAACCACACAACGCTCTCACTTATCTTGATCCTGTCGGAAGACTAGTAGTTATCTCGTCCACTCAAGTGCCTTTTCACTGCCGAAGAATTCTCTCTCGAATACTGAAGAAGCCAATTGCAGAAATCAGAGTCATAAAGCCGCGAATCGGCGGAGGATTTGGAGGTAAGCAATCGGTAATCGCAGAGCCTTACGCCGCTCTCGTTACTCTCAAGACCGGTAAACCCGCAAGAATTGCTTATACAAGAGAGGAAGTCTCGATGGCAACGAATATTCGCCACGAGATGAGCTACGATGTTATCGTCGGAGCGGCTGGAGATGGAAAGATCAAGGCCATTTCACTTCACGGAATCTCAAATACTGGGGCCTATGGAGAACACTGCCTTACAACTTTCATGGTCTCGGGATCAAAAACGTTGCCTCTGTACAACAAGGTCGACGCTGTACACTTCGGCGGAGACATAGTTTATACGAACCTCCCTCCTGCAGGAGCTTATAGAGGTTATGGAGCGCCTCAAGGGCTCTTTCCTCTCGACTGTGCTATCGATGAACTTGCCTATGAGATGAAGATGGATCCGCTGAAGCTCAAAGAGATGAACTCCATAAGAGAGGGCGAAACCTCTCCAATATTTGAAATCATGGGTGAGGGAAGGGAAGGCGTCCCTCAAATAATGAGGAGTTGCAAGCTTCAGGAGTGCATCGATCTTGGAAGAAAGGCAATTGGCTGGGACAGTAAGTGGGGAAAGAAGAAGAGAAATGGAAACAAGGTTCGCGGGGTTGGCTGTGCTCTTGCAATGCAGGGTTCGGGTATCCCGAAAATCGATATGGGCGCTGCCACTATCAAGATGAATGAAGACGGCTCATTCAATCTACTTGTGGGAGCTACGGACCTTGGCACTGGAAGCGACACAATCCTTGCTCAGATTGCCGCCGAGGTTCTAACGGTGCCTCTGGAGAAGATCATCGTCTATTCATCAGACACGGATCTGACTCCCTTTGACGTTGGCGCTTATGCGTCAAGTACAACTTATGTCTCCGGAAATGCCGTTAGGCTTGCTGCCGAGAAGGTAAAGGAAAGGCTTCTTGATCTGGCGGCCGTGTACTTCGAAAAAGACAGGTCTGAACTGACTTTAGAATCTGCCGAAGTCCGCTCAAGAGACGGCTCATCAGTCTCCCTGTCAGAACTCTGCACCATGCATATGTACACCTTCAATCAGCAGCAGATTTCAGAGTCGGCCTCCTATGTGGGTGAAGAGTCCCCGCCACCGTTCGCCGCAAGCTTCGCTGAAGTTGAGATTGACACAGATACCGGAAAAATCACACTGGTCAACTTCGTTTCATATGCCGACTGCGGTCTCGCACTGAATCCAGTACAGGCAATGGGTCAACTTGAAGGCGGTTCGATGCAAGGCATCGGCTGGGCGCTGTACGAAGACATCATCTACGGCAAGGACGGAAGAATGTTGACTAATGATTTCTTCACCTACAAGGTTCCCTCAAGAATGGACTACGGGAAGCTTACATGCGGTCTCGTCGATAGTTACGAGCCGACGGGCCCGTTTGGAGCGAAGAGCATAGGAGAAATAGGTATCGACACACCGATTCCAGCAATCTCCAATGCAATCTTTGATGCTGCGGGCATCCGACTGAGACACGCGCCATTCAAGAGCGAAAGAGTTCTATTCGAGATACTGAATATGGAGGTGTGAAATGAAAAAAACGGCAACATTCTTATTCGTGATACTGCTCTGCTCGTTTACATTTGGAATCACCTTCTGGGTGAGCTGGGAAGGAGAGGATTTCTACAGGGCGGCGGCCGGTAGATTTTCAGAGAAGACGGGGATTCCGGTTGAGATTGTCTACTTCCCGAAGATCGAGGAGAAACTCAATGTGAGCTTGAAGACAGGCGACTTGCCTGATGCTGTGATGATAAAGGATACTTATGTCGGCGACGTGGCAGCCTCGAAAAGGAATCTGCCTATCCCGGAATCTGCGCTGAGAGACCACCCCGAGAGATATCTGAGTGCCTTCACCTGGAACGGTGAAGTCAGCGCTGTTCCCTACTATGCAGACAGTCAAGTCGCCTTCATCAATCTGGATGCCTTTGAAGAAGCAGGCTTGAATCTCGAAGATGACTTCGACTTCGTACAGTTCGAGATAATAAAGGAGAAGCTCACAGGGATAGTTGACTATCCTATTGCATTCGATTTCACGTCACCCTACATAATGTTTCCCTATGTCTCGGCACTTCTGAGAGGAGAGGAGAGGGCTGCTCTCAAGATCGGAAGTCCCGAGAGCAAGGAGACTGTATCGATCGTGAAGAGCTATTTCGATTCAGGTGTGATCTCCAGACTTGAAAGGGCGGCCATGAATGGGCTTTTCAGACAGGGAAAGATTGGCGTGATGCTTCAAGGCAGCTATATGGCGGAGAAGTTCAGAGAGAAGGGCCCTAGATTCGCGATGCTTCCCTTTCCCAATCTACAGGGGATAGAGGTAAGAGGAGTTATCGATTCAAAAGGTTTTGCTCTCTTCAACAGCGATACTTATGAACAGTGCATGAGCTTCATAGCCTACCTTGGGGAGCAGAGCGAAGAGTTCTTCATACAATGCGACAAGTACCCGCTTTTTGGGTCAGGCTGGCTTCCAGAGCTTGGAGAAATCGTCAATAAAGGAGAATTCATGCCAAATTTTCCAGGATATCAGACACTGTTGTTTGAGGCTCTGGAACCCGCTTTACAGGCAATATTTAGTGGAGCTATGACCGTCGATCAGGCCTTGACGGGTGCACAATCCTACATTGACTCTGTCCGGTAGTTAGTATGTCGGTCGTGATACCGATCTTCTTTACCCTTGGACTGCTTCCTCTTATAGTGAGAAGGAAGTGGTCTATGGGTTTGTCTGTTACCTTCATTCTCGCAATCGCGACTATCGCTCCTACGGTTTGGGCTCTGTATGTCTCATTGACGGAATTTGGCATCTTTCAGACGGAACCTGTCTTTTCCGGTCTGAAAAACTACGAGATTGTGCTAAGAGATTCCGGTTTCAAACTCTCGCTGAAACTGACGGCCCTCTGGTCGACACTGAAATCGGCAATTGAGGTCTCAATCTCCTTCTTAATCGCGCTCAGGTTGAGAAAAGCCAACAGGTACAGCAAGTCCGCTCTTCTGCTCTTGGGTATAGGCTGGTTTATACCATCATTCATAACGGTGTCCGGATGGAGGGTCTTTGTTCAGGGATACGGAGGGTACTCTTTGTTGAATACCCTTCTTGGCACAAGTATTGACGTGACTCTCAACCCTCTGCACGCATTTCTTTCTTCCCTACTTGTAAGCGTCTGGCTTTCGATACCTCTCTCGACCATGATAATTCTCGGGATGCTAGGGAGAGTTTCAAAGGAACTGGATGATGTAATGAAAATAGACGGTGCGGGAGATCTCACAACCGCCTCTATTCTGTTTGGAGAGATAAGATATCTATTGATTCCGTACTTCTTGTTTCAACTTGCCAGATCGATGAAGGAGTTCACATCTGTCTTTCTTATGACCGGAAACGGTCCGTTGCTGCCTGAGGGATTCACTCCGCATACCTTGACCGGTTCAACTTCATTTCTCGGAATCGTTCTCTTCAGGAAATTCAATACGGCAAAGGATTACGGACTTCTCTCCGCTTACGCGGTATTCGTAGGAGTATTCGCACTCATATGGATCCTGGGCGCGCTCTTTTCTCGAGGAGAAGTGCCAAAGAGACACAGGCGGGTTCTCTATCTCAGCAGCGCGGCACACATTCTTCTGGGGCTTTTCGCAGGCTGGAACTGGCTCGTTTTTCCCGTTGTTGCCGGATATTCGATACTCCCGCTAATAATACCCCGCTTCAGGAAGCCGTTCAGACGGCTAGTGGGAGTTCTGTTGATATACGAAGTCGTCATATTCATTCTGAGCGTTGCTCAAAATGGTATCAGTGGCGTCATTCCGGCCACCCTTCTAAGCGTGCCTATGATCCTTCTGTCTATAAGATACAGATTTCCTCACTTCGATTTTTCCATTCCCGGATGGCTTAAGAGAGCGCTTCTTATTGTCTGTCTGGTTCCCACCGCAGTGATAGTGATCTACATACTCTTTCTCTCCTTCGCTTCCGATTCGGACATTGTGCCTTCAATCTCTGAACTGACACTGGCAAATTACGGCAAAGTGATCTCCGACGGACTCCCGGGCAACATATTCAATACTCTGAAGATCGCTTTTTGGGCCTTTGTGATCGTTCTTCTGGCTGGAGTTCCCTTTTCCTATCTCTTCTCTTTGAAGAGAAACATATTTGTGAGGATTGTCGCTTCAGTGATTCTCTTCGGAAGCCTCTACAACGGAATGCATACGTTACTCCCTATGTACTTTGTATTCGACAAGTTGGCCCTCGTGAACAGCTTGTTCGGAGTTGGGATGGTTGTATGTATTCAGGCAATGCCGCTAACTATTTTGCTGCTTGGCGGCTTTTTTTCTTCTGTCCCGAGAGAGCTCCGGGAAGTCTCTCTCCTCGAGGGATTATCGGAAACCGGCTACTTATTGAGAGTTCTTATTCCTCTTTCAATGCCCATAATCGGCGGACTACTCATGTACACTCTAGTCTCAGCATTCAATTCCTTCTCCATGCCGCTAATCCTTCTAAACAGTCAGGAACTCATGCCTTTCTCTCTCAAGATCTACAGTTACGTGGGTGAAGTAAGGAGCTTCTACACCTCCTGGAATTTATTCGGAGCGGCCTCGGTAATAGGGGTTATTCCTCTCCTTCTTTTCTTCAGAAGCTCACTGAAGCTCATTTACAGCTCGAATCTACGTGATCAGGGAATAGAATATGACTGAGCTTCACTCGAGGCTTTCAGGAAAGAATCCTTCATTTACGATACAATATAGATGGTGGTGAATTCTTTTGAAAATACTTTTGACTAACGATGATGGAATCCAGGCGACTGGAATAAGGTCGCTCGCGAAGAGACTTTCAAGGTCTCACGAAGTGACAATAGTTGCTCCCGAAAGC
Source organism: Mesotoga sp. Brook.08.YT.4.2.5.2. (assembly GCF_003351125.1). Taxonomy (NCBI): domain Bacteria; kingdom Thermotogati; phylum Thermotogota; class Thermotogae; order Kosmotogales; family Kosmotogaceae; genus Mesotoga; species Mesotoga sp. Brook.08.YT.4.2.5.2. The sequence goes on along the minus strand of NZ_JPGZ01000012.1, from coordinate 12,975 downwards.
AACCGGAGCGGCGTAAGTCACTCAATTACATGGTTGACGCCGGTACGGATAAGAGAGAGGGAAACAATAGAGAACGTCTCCTCCTTCTGCACGAGCGGAACTCCAGCAGACTGTGTGGTTGCTGCTGCAACGATCACCGGCATTGACAGGTTTGATCTTGTGCTAAGCGGCATAAACCATGGCCAGAATCTTGGGGTTGACATCAGGTACTCGGGAACATTATCTGCAGCACTGGAAGCCAGGGTACACGGGATACCTGCCATGGCAATCTCCGTGGTTAGCGAGGAGAATCCAGATTTTCTGGCAGCTGTGGACTTCTCTGAAAGTTTCGTAAGAGAGTATGACTGGAAGAAGCTTCCGAAGCATACCGTTCTTAACGTTAACGTGCCTGCGATACCTAGAGACAAGATCCGGGGAATCAGTTGCACAAGACCTGGTGGTCTCATAAAGAGACGCTGGTTTGAGAAAAAAGTAAATGAATGGGGTGAGGAGGAGTTCTGGATGCGGAAGGAGATCCTCCACGATTCTCACGATGAAGACCTTGACTTTGTAAATGTCGACAAAGGGTTCATCTCGGTAAGCCCCATCGATTTCTTTGGCTCCTGTGACTCAGATTTCGGATTCTCTCTCGAAGAAGATTTAAGGCGCTTTTCAAGTCACTGGTTCAACAATAGAAATGCCAGCGATTATATTGCAGGAATTGCTGAAAGCAAAACCTAGAAGTCTATAGAAGTTGAAAAGCCCATGCTGAGATCAAATCTGACAGACTCATAGAGATGTATTCTTGCTCTTGCTAACAGGACTAGCTTTTGATTCATAAGAAACCTAGCTTGAGCAGATATCATAAATTCGTGTGAGATAGGCGTCACAAGTCCATACCAATTTTCGTCGTAGGGGAAATCGTATTCCGAGTCTATATCTATAGTGCCTTTTCTGAGATACTCCATCGTAACATCTAGTCTCATAGTCGAGTTCTCGTATTCAGCACTCACCAAGCCCAATGCTGCATCCGGTCCATACGGAAAGCCAAAGAATCCATTGATTGCTCCCAGTTCCTCAATCCATAGCGGATTCACAAATCTGCCTTCTTTTTCCTTTCTATTGTACATATAAGTCGTTGAATGATAGTACTCAAATCTAAGCTTTAAACCCCCACCTCGTAAAAGCGAGCTTTTCCTTACTGAATAATCTGCTTCCATAATGCGGGGCCCCAAGAATTCGTTTCCTTCAAGTAGAGTAATCACCCCTCCTACCAACCAACCAAATGCATTTGGGTTTGATTCATGAGATTGACTTTCGACTCCAGTCACTAAGTCGTCAAGTGTGAACTCACCGTAACCAAGGACATTGCCTATGTTCATCTCCATTCTAATTGCACCCATTATGTTTGAGCCTTTCTGATAGGTGTTGTGGTGCAGAATGAAAGGAGCAAGATCCTCCAAATCAGGATATGCACCGTGTACAAGGTTTTGCTCCACCACAGATATGAGAACGTTTTCGTTGAGGATCTGAATTGTGTGTCCTATGAGCGTCCTCGGGGCATTATAGATGCTCCTATCAGAAGTAATCGCGTAGAAACCGTACGATAAATCTCCGAAGATACTTCCTGTTGTCAGATTGATCCACAAATGATCAAAATAAGGAAAGCTTTCCGATAAAATGAAGCTATAGAAAGAACTTCCATAAGCGATTTTCCTTCTTCCCAAAGAGAAAGAAAGTACATCTTCGTTCATCTCCAAGTAACCAACTCTCGGGAAATTGAGATCAATAGTCGGAAGAACATAGCCTTCAGTATAAGGGAGGTTGCTTTTCCCTCCTGTTTTCAGAAAAGTTGATGGAACCTGTCTAATATCAAAACGTAGTATCAATTCGCACTTTGGGAAACTCATTTCTGTTGAAAACTCTGCAAACGGGGGCATAGACAAGTATCTTTCGAATTCTCTCATTGTAGCCTTGTTATCATCAATCATAAGAGGCATGTTATTCATGGAAAGAACGGGCGAAAAAGTAAATCGAAATTCCGACCAAGAAACGCCAATAATCGGAAACAAGAGCAGGTAAAGAAGCATTAATCTATTCCTCATAACCTCCACCTTCAGTCACCACATAGGTTGCTGGAAAATAAGCTGCTCGTAACCCGATAGTTCTTCTAAATTAAAACAAATTAAGATTACGAGATCTAAACGATGCTGATACTTCTGAAGAGCACGACGGGATCTTCCAAAATGCGGCATTAACATCTTAGCCTTCTCATGCTTCTCTTCCTCTATCTAGTTTAGACTAGTTCAGACTCAGTTTGCCAGCCAGATCTTCGATCCCCTTCACAACAAAAGGCAAACAATATACTAAGACGGGTAAGAGAAGCCTTGCTTCCGACGTCCGACCGATCATGAAGTTCATAAAGATGAAAGGTACTACCCACAGCCAAGTTGATTTGTAGAACGGAATCTTCCAAGCAAGAGGAGTAAAAACAGCCGGAATCGAAAGCAGTATGACTGGATAAACTAGGGACCAGATGTTGTTAAGGTTAAAATCATATTGAAAGAAATTCAGATAGTATTGAGCTTCAGGAAACAGTACTCTAGACAGCACTACCGTGAAGCCCAGTGGAACCAATACTAGGACTGCTATCTTTAGCCAATTATCAAGTCTCTTCAAATTCGACTTGTCCGACATTTGATACAAGGAGTAAATGACTGCGATGAATAAAGCGTGATCTGTTCTAGCAGTACATGCTAGCAGAACCAACGAAATCATTGTTGCGAAGGCGCTCCTTTTATAGATGGCAATCAACGAGCCTGTAAAAAGCGACAACGAGAACATTGTCTCCGCCTGAAGAAAATCCTGAGTCGCAAACGGCAAGAGACCGGCAAACAGAAGAACAGCCATAAGGGATGAATAAGGACCTGCAAAGTTCTCAGTGAAGAAGTATAACAGGATGAAGAAGACAATGGAAAAGAAGAATCTAGCCGTCACATGCCCGTAGTAGATCCTGCTTTCTTCAGTGTCGTCTATCAAGTAATTCTTGAGTTCTTCAGGGATGTGGCTCCCAACTGTAAGAATCAACCTGGCCGGATCCATTGCATACTCTTCGATTTTGAGAGACTGAATGTTTGCTTTCAAGATGTTCTTGATTAGTTGATTCTCTCCAAACACAGAAGACAGTAGATTGTCAACGTTCTCATTAATAACATTCAAGATGGACATCCGCTCTTCCACAGAGAAGAACAGATCGAAGCTCCTGCGGAACTCTTCATCCCAAGCTTCTTCTTCCAAGAGCAATCTTGACAAATACTGATTGTTGATGTCATACCACTTCAGAGGTATGTTCTTGAAGAAATACTCAATCAAATAGTAGACTCCAAAACGAAATTGATCAGGTGCAACGCTGTTTCCTGCAATTACATCTCTGTGACAGGCCACACGCGAGTACCTTGAATATGTCAGAAGTCTGCTATCTGTAGTCCATACAGTCATCGATGCAAAAACATAAGAGAGAATCACGATCAACAATAATACCACGAGTAGCCACTTCTTTCTTGATGAAAGCACTTTATTACCTCTCATACTTAACAAGCTCCTCTCATATTGCTTCATCGCAATTTCTTGTTGCATCAACAATCCCAACGATTGTTAGTGGGATAAAATAGACTAAGACCGGTAAAAAGAGCCTTACATCAAAAGTCTTCCCCACGGCAAAGTTAAGAATCGTAAAGGGTATAACCCATATCCATGTCTTCCTATACCATTCAATCTGTCTCAACTTGAATGAAAATACAAGCGGAATACATAAGAAGATCGAAGGAAAGATCCAAGACCAGATGAATGCGAAGTTAAACCCAAACTGAAAAACATCAACATAGTACTCCGCATAAGGATATACAATGTTTTTCAGAAACAATGTAGCTATGACCGGAATGCTGAGAAGTACTATTCCATGTACAAGTGTCGAGATCTTTCTTACTCTCAATGCATCAAGCCCGTAATAAAGACAGAATATACCTGAAATGAAGAGAGCGTGATCTGGTCTAGCTGTACATCCCAAAATAATTAGCAGAGTAAGGATAATTCCCGTTCTGCGTTTGAGCATGGCTAGTAATGATGCAGTAAAAATACAGACCGAGTACAGGGCTTCAGCTTGAAGGAACTCCTGAGTTACGAAGGGAAGAATCGCTGCAAACGTAAACATCGAAAAAACGGATAAGGGCCGACTTAGGAAACACCGAGCATAGAAATATATGAGAATGTAGAGAAGTGAACTGAAGAAGAACCTGGAATTGAAATAGCCGTTCATAATTCTTGTTTCATCGCTGTCTGGATCTAGGTAAGATCTGATGTCTGAAGGAAGCAAATTACCTATCAACAACGCAGTGCGCTTTACATCAGATACATAATCCTGCCATCTGATCTCACCAATTAGATTTTTGAGCAGATTCTGCGCCAAGACACTGTCCTTGAACAAGTCTTCCAATATGCTGTCTATAGTGTTATTGATAGAAGCTATCAGTTCTTGCTTGTTGGCCTCAGTATACATGTAATTGGCACTCTTCATTATTTCTGGAGTCCAAGCAGCTTCATCGGTCAAGAGATTTGAGAGGTTCTCGTTGTAGTTGTCAAACCATTTTAGAGGAAAATACTTGAAAAAGTGTTCAATAAGCATAAAACCGCCTATTCGATATTGCTCGGGTGCAGTACCCTTTCCCAACACAAGATCTCTGTGTATACTAACTCTCGAATATCTTGAGATGGTCAGAAATCTGCTATCGGTAGTCCATACAGTAACGGAAGTGAAGACGTATCCGAGAACGAGCGCAACAAAAAGTACAATGAATGACATTCTCAATCTACTTGACCCAGAAAAAGACTGTGATTCCGATTTCATAGATACCTCCCATGGTATTGTCGGCTAGTAGTTGTCCCACAGACGGCCCCAGGGGCTCTCTCTCTTCCACTCCTCGAATGTCTTGACGCCGTGCTTCTTCCACCAGTGCTTATCGTGATAGGTATCTGAAGCGGCCACGAAGACTTTTACAAGAGGCGTGTGGAAGAAGAGTTTCTGAAAGACCTTCAATGGGCTGAACCAGAGCAGATCACCGACTCTGCTGGCAAAATTGTCTCCCACGTGGAATTGCAGGTTCACTCCAGACACATCGTCCCCGACCAACTCTATGTTCTCAGGCCTGCCGTTCCCAAGGCCCTCTTCATCGGCCAGCCTTATGTATTTCAAGTCCATCGGATTGAAGCCCATCATCTTCGCCGCAACCGCGTCAATAGCGACCTGGTCTTCACTGGCGAGTATGTAGTCTGCCTTCACCGGGATCAGTGTTCTGGGACCGGGTCCGTTTCCCGCAGTCGTTCCATCCATAAAGGCAAACAACCCTGTGTGAATCTCCTTCTGTATCTTCAACAGATCGACAAGAGTCTCGTGAATCCATGAATGAGTGTAATGCCTCTTCACGTTCAAGAGACCGCCGAATGCGTTTTTCATCGCGCCTGTGGTCGTCGTATAGATGTGGCACTTCATCGTCGGAAGCTGAATTATGTTTTTGCCGAAGAAGTAGTCAGGAAGCTTCACTCCCTCGGGAAAGATCTTAGGCAGAACCGTCAGTTTGCTTTTTGGCGTATATTCAATCCATGACATGTCTTTCGGTTCGAAGTTGTACAGGACGGGGATATTGTATTTTTCATAGACGATGTCATACTTGTTCTGTTTCTCTCCGTACTTCGGCCTCGTAACCACAGTCTTATTTTCTACCGAAACGATGTCGTTCATGCCTTCATCCTTCAGTGCGAGCACCACGCCTTCTAGCTGCCACGGCGTGCTATTGGCGCCCGGCATTGGAAGATGCCAGGAAATGTTGTCCTTCAAGATTGTCGTGGCACTTACGTCCAAAGCCTCTTTCATACCGGCAAGTTTTGCAAGCCTTCTATAGTCATCCAGGACAGTCTCCGGTCTAGTCTTTAAAATCGCAACTTTCGTCTTTTTCATCTTCTACCTCCGCTATTTCGCTATCGCAACCAACCAAATCCCTACCGCAATGACGGCTATTCCCATGAGCTTCATTGCGCTGAGTCTTTCGTCAAACAGGAAAACCGCCGCAACGGTAACGATCGCGAACCCGGCACTCGTCATTATCGGATAGGCAACTCCCAGTTTCATCTTCGTCAGAACTACGCTGTAGAAAATGAAGGCAACTCCGAATGAGAAAAGTCCCAGCCAGACGCTGATGTTTGTGATTGAATTTATAAGCATCCCCTTAAGTCCAACGGTGTTTATGTCAGGCGCATTTTGCATCCCGTATTTCAACAGGACATTTGCTCCCGCGTTGAAGACTATTGCAACGACAAGTATCATGGCCTCAGTAAAACTCATAATTCGTCCCTCTTTACAACCAGATTGGCAGATAGATTGCCAGCATAACAGATACTAACCACAAAACAACGGTAATCGCTATTCCTCTGTCTCTTGTTACGACTTCCGTCGGGTCGCCCTCTCCATTCTTGAAAAGGAGAAGGAGGTATCTAAACATCCCATAGGTTACGAAAGGCACAGTGTAGACAAGCTTATCAGTACTGAATTTCACAATCGTCGCCGGATCAAGACAGTAGAGAGTATAGGCGATGATAGTAACAGAGGCCGAAGCAACCATAAGGTAGTCTAGATATCTGTCGTTGTAAACGCTCAAAACCTTTCGGTGATTGTTGCTTTCTTCTTTAAGTGAAAGCAGCTCGTTTCTCCTCTTTCCAAAACCCAAAAAGAGCGAGAGAAAGAAGGTTGTAACCACTATCCATCCCGTAGGAGTTGCATCGATAGCGTAAGCCCCTGCCATTACTCTTATCACGAATCCCGCAGATATGCAGAAGGCGTCAATCAATACGATCTCCTTGCCCTTCAGAGTATAAAAGATATTCTCAACAACATAGAGAAGTAAAAAAACAAGAGCAAGGTATGGAAGAAAGAGAGCAATCAGGACCGCAACGACACTCATTACTGCTGCGACTGTTGCTGCATCTCTCACACTGATCTCACCGGAAGCAATCGGCCTATTCTTCTTTCTGGCGTGATGCATGTCGCTTTCACGGTCTTTGATGTCGTTGAAAATATAGACGCTGCTTGAAACGAGGCAAAATGCAACGAAGATCAGCGTAGCACTCAGAAGAGAGTTTGGGTCGGCAAGACTCGAAGAAAATATCAGCGGAGCAAAAACGAACAGGTTCTTTATCCAGTGTCTTATTCTTATCACTCTGAGCGCGATAGCTAGATCTACCATCTTTTTCTCCTGAAGAAGCTTGTGATTATTTAAGAGTCGAGTATCTCATAAGTGCCAAGCTCTCATATATTAACACACAGGCTTGAAAAGTCGACAATGCGGAGTTGAAATCATCCAGTGAAGTTAAACCCTTTATCGAACAGCTCGAGACAGGCATCTACGACTCTTGCATCATAGAGCTTTCCCTTACCGCTTCTGATCTCATCAAGCGCCGCCTGAAGACCGAGTGAAGACCTATACGGTCTGTGAGACGCCATCGCTTCCACAACATCGGCAACGGCTATTATTCTAGCCTCGAGAATAATCTGATCCCCCGAGATTCCTTCGGGATAACCGCTTCCGTCAAGTCTCTCGTGATGCTGCAAGATTGCGTCTGCCACCGGCCAGGGGAATTCGATATCTTTGAAAAGCTCACATCCCGCCGTCGGGTGAAGTTTGATCAAATCGAACTCGAGATTGGTCAGCTTTCTTGGTGTGTTGAGTATCTCCGCGGGAACCTGTATCTTTCCCACATCATGAATCATCGCCGAAAGCCTCAGTCCCGTTAGCCTGTTCTCTTCGAATCCCAGCTTTTTGCCGATTGCAACAGAAAGCTCTGCGACTCTCCTTTGATGACCTGAGGTATAAGGGTCCCTGAGATCTACGACCGAAGCGAGAACGTTCACCGATGCCTCCATCGTTTTTGAAACAGTCTCCAGACTCTCTCTCAGCTCTTCGGTACGTTTTCCGACTTCTCTTTCAAGATGGAAGCTTCTATTACCCAGTGACCCGATCAGGACTGCAAGCGACAGAGTTACAGTCAGTCCGATCGCGAGGATGAAGATCCAGTAGTTCATGGGGTACACGACGCTGAAATCCGGCCCTGGATGGGCAACAATAACGAAAAGCCGCCCGAACAGCATTACCGGAAGGGCGATGTTATTCTCATTTTCCGGATAGTGCCATATGGAAGCCTCCGCAGACTCATGTACATGTAAACCAGATTCCCGCGCCGAGGAAAACAGCAGCACAGGTTTTCCGTCCGAGTCGATCTGATAAAGCCCCAAAATAACTGTTGGATCTCCATTACTGGGGAGAATCGGAACGGCACTGTGAAACGCTTGTGAATGAAAGATAGCCCCTACGAATCCAGTTTGACCCTGCGGTCTCTCCTCGACAATCGGTCTGAAGACAAAGAAGTGGAGGGCTTTCTCTTCGTTCGTCGGAACGACGACAGGATCGCTTGCCCACATCAGTCTAAAAGCAGCTGCCTTTTCAATAGCTTCCCCGACCGACTCGAGAGATCCCAGGTCTAACCCCAGCAGATTTCTGTTGCTCTCTAGAGGCTCAATGTACTGTATCGGGTAATATGACTCGCGATCCAGATTCCTTTCCTTTCCGCCAGATTCACCGGGTTCCCAGACGAAGAAGTCCGGAAAGCCTTCACTTCTGATACTTTCTTCGAACGACTCTATCTCGCCCGGCGAAACCCTCTCAATCCAGAACCATGAAATCAGTTCGTTGTTTTTCGAGAGTGAACCTACGTAGTTCAAGAACTCCTGCCTGTAAACAAAGCTGCTTGACTCAAAGAACCTGGCAAGAGCCTCGACCTGAAAGTCTTCAATATTCTTCATCGCTCTGGAAAACGAAGTTACGTGAGTCGCGGCCAGACCTGCAAAGGCGTCATTTCGCGCTGCCTCCTGTCTGTCATGAACTAGAGATGAGACCATGATGGTAACAGCGACTCCAAATGCGGCAAAGGCGATAGCCTCAAGGTACCTCTGAACTCTCTTTTCCTTCTTCTCTTGAGGCAGCTTGTCTCTGCGGATGATGAAGAATCCCGAAAGTATCGCCATCAATATCATAACCAGAGAGAAAACTACGGGCTTAATCGCATATGATAAAATCCCTTTCCGGAAGTCGTTGGCTTCAACGTCTATGCCGAGTACGGCAAGGAGTCTGCCTGAATTTTCATCGATTACGGGAACCATTACCGATACCCATGTTCCCCAGCTGTCAGTAATTACTGGCAGCACTCTGGCCTTCTTCTCCCTGAAGACTTCAAAATCATACTCAGTAGCATCGGCGTATATGTCTCCCGGAAGAGATTCGTCATCTGAACCGGGCGGCTCGGAATCAATGAAAAAGAACAATTCTCCAGATTCCTTCTGTCCCAACAGGTAGATGGAGCGGTATTGAGGAAATAGGGCATTTACTTGCTCCAGCTGGCTCTTGAGTCTCCAGTATTCAGGCCTGTCCAGATCATCTATGCTCCCTGAAAGCCTCGAAAGTTCGTCCAAACTGAGACCGCAGTGGACAAATCTTGCCTGTCTCAAAAGCCTGTCCGAAAACTCCCTCCTTCCCCTGGCTATCTCGGCAAATGAAAGCAGAACACCAAGAAAAAGAATCATAACGACAGAAATAACAACGACGGCAAGACCGGATAGTTTAGCAGCAAAGCCAACCAATCTTTTGGAAAGACCAAAGCTGGGACCTCTCATCAAAGGCACTTATGGACACCCCTCTTCGAAAAACTTTCTCAACCAGATTTTAACACAGGATTTCTCTTCAGCCACAACGTGCTCTTTGAAGAGACCGCGACTTCACTTCTTCAAGCGGCTAATACAATTCGTCAAGATCGATCTCTTCCTCCGGCTTTCCCTTAAGAAGAAAACTCTCGATGTTCTTTAACGCGCCATTCACCATTGACTGCATACTCTCCACCGACCAGCTTCCGACGTGCGGTGACATGACGACATTGGAAAATCTATGAATTGGATATCTCGATGGAAGTGTTGCGGGCCGATCACTTGAGGGATACTCGTACCAGGCATCTATTGCCGCGCCGGCGAGAGTTCCGCTTTTCAGAGCATCATACAGAGCCTGCTCCTCAATTACTCTTCCCCTGCTCACATTGACCAGGTACTTGTCCTTCATCTGACTTAGCAGATCGGAACCGATGATCCCCGCCGTCTTTTTCGTCAGCGGAAGAGCAACGAATACAAGATCTCCGGCCCGAACGGCATCGTGAATATCGTCTGTTATTTTCTTCACGTAAGGGAACCCGCTGCCAGGAGTTCTCTTGAATCCCGTTATTTCGCATTCAAAGCCGCTGATCAGTTTTGCTATCGCCTGCCCAATTCTGCCTAGGCCGAGAATAGAGCACCGCTTACCGATGATCGAGTACCAGGTCGCCTCCTTATTGGATGGCCGACCCAACCACACTCCCTGAGCAAGATCGTTATGAAGTTCGACCACTCTTCCCGTAACAGCTAAGGCCAGAGCTACGGCTCTTTCAGCAACGACCTCGGCATTCTCATGGGTGTTTGAAACAATGACACCACGTTCTCTTAACCGCTCGAGAGGCAGACCATCAACGCCTGTCCAAGGGACCACAACCATTCTGAGATTTCTAGCCTTATCAAGGTCGGCTTGCGAAAGATTTCCTTTTACTATTACCTCGGCATCGGAAATATGGGATTTCGGATCACTGTTGCTGGAGTACGAGATGAAAGAATGTTCGGGAAATGCTTTTGCAAGCTCTTCAACTTTTCCTTCCCAGTATCTGTCAAGTCTATTTAGGAATAGGATCTTCACGTTTCTAGCCTCCCACGGGATTTAGCACGAGAAAATCGGAGTTTGTAGCGAACCAGTCCATTCAGAGTCTGGATTTCATTCACAATATTGAACCCTATCTTCTCATAAAAACCGACGGCATCCTCGTCTGTCCACACCGCAAGAGTATCTATCATGAAGGCATCTATAATTGTCTTTATGAGTGTGCGGCCGAAGCCTCTCCTTCGCTTGTCTTTCCTGACAGCAAGATGCAGAAGCTCGGACTCTTCAAGCTCATGGAGCTTCAAACCGGCTACAGCAACTATGCTTTCTCCCTGCCTCATAGCAAAGAGTCTTCTCTCCGGAGCCTGATACATCTTCAATACTTCTTCGGACTGCTCCGGTCTTCCCAGACATTCGGAGAAGATCTCCGCAAATCTTGAAGGCAGGTTCTTGATTTCTACTTCCCTAATCATCTTTCCAACTCCTCACCGGCCATAATCGTTGCTTGAGAATCAGGCGCGTTTTCCTTCAACCACTCGTAATGAGTTGCAGCTTTATCGTTCATGCCATTGCGCATATAAAGCTGAACAAGCTTAAGCCTCGCGTTCAGCTGTATCTCTATACTCAAGCCTTCCTCAGCTAAAACCCGAACTATGATCTCAAAATCAGAAATGGCTACATCTAGCTTTCCGAAAAAAGCCGGTATATTCGCGTAAGCGTTAGCCCTTATGACTCTTATTAAGATATCGTCAGGATTCCCTTCCACTGCCCTATCCAGGTGATCGATCCCCTGGTTCAGATTCAACAGCTTTCCAAAGGGGTTCCAGTCATCTCTCGCTCTGAGGAGGAACGAGGACCCAAGATAAGCTCTGGCCAGTCCCAGGTCTCTTCTCTTGAGAACATCTTCGAGGATTCTGATAGCCTTCGTGACGGAATCTTTGTCACCTTCCAGACCGGCATCGTGGTAAGCAATTCCCAGCTCGATGGCAAGATCGATGTTTTGTGGGTCTTCTTTGTGAAATCTCTCCAATTCGGAAATCGAATAACTTGCACATACAAACACTCCGGCAAGCAAGACAATCAAAATTAAGGTCCTTCTCATTTTCTCCCTCCTCTGTAAATATTAGCATATGAAAAGATCTCCGAAAAGAGTCACTGTCACAAAGCACCGCTTCCATTGACTTCGATCGGAGTAATTCAGCCGGCATGAACCTATAGTCTGAGCTCAGAACCTTCCTCGAAAACCGTAAGCTGCCTTTGGCGTGTTCATTTGCTCAGACGAACACTAGGACTGCCAAGGAACTTTAAGGACCTCGATATAAGCCTGTTTTCGAAAGCTCCACATAATGCTGGCCTCCATCAAATCGATGCGAACCTCTCCACGGCACTTTGGAGGAAACAAAAAAAAGCAAAGCGAGAGGCCACATAACTTCAGTTGTTCACTTGCCTCGTCTGGAACCTTCATTCCCGAAAAGTCTAACGATGAAAATCTTCGTGAAGCATTGAAAAGACTACGTTAGAGTTGTTTTCTATAGATTTATCCCTCGTTATATATTATAATGTATGTAACGAGGTGAAGAGATGGGGATTGTCTATCAGAAGAACAAGAAAACAGGAATCACATATGTCTACAAAAACGAAGCCTACTGGGACAGGGAAAAACAACAGTCCAGAGCCAAGAGAACCTTAATCGGCAAGCTGGATCCAGACACTGGAGAAATCGTACCAACCAGGTCATACAGGAAGGATTCTGAACAGAAGGATGGCATTTTGAGAAAGCCTGGACCTGTACCAATAACCAAAATCCGAAGGGATTTCTATGGTGCTTGCTATCTTCTCGATCAGGTTGGAAAGATCACCGAAGTTGCAGCCGATTTGAAAGCCTGTTTTCCCGACCGTTATAGAATGATTCTATCGATAGCCTATTATCTTATTCTCGAAGAGAATAACTCACTCAGTCGGTTTTCTCATTGGCAGAGACTGCATGCCCATCCTTATGGAGAAGACATACCATCACAGCGCAGCAGTGAGCTGTTCCAATCCATTTCCGAAGAAGAGAGGATGATGTTCTTCAAGAAGCAGGGCAGACGTAGAATTGAGAAAGAATACTGGGCCTTTGACATCACTTCCATCTCCAGTTATTCAGAGACACTGAGACAGGTCAAGA
>NZ_JPGZ01000060.1:0-29029 GCF_003351125.1 Mesotoga sp. Brook.08.YT.4.2.5.2. | reverse complement strand
TAGCGCATCTTTATCCAGAACCCACCTGGCATTGTCTGCGTTTATCTGTTTGAGATATTTCTTTCCTCCACGCTTGTTCGCGGCATCGATCTTCACTGTATATGACATGTTCCCAACCAAGGATCTCTTCTCCTTGTAAATCTTCAATAGAACAAACCTTCCTTCCACTAGCAAGCTCTACCAACCTTTGTCCAATTCTGAGCAAAGAAGGATTGTCCTCTAATCTTCCAAGGTTAAAGATAACCCTGTGACGATTCTTTCCTTCTTCGTCACGGTAAGATTCAACTAACGAGCATACGTAAAGTTCTTGGATTTCGTGGGCTTTATAAACATGACTACCTAATACAACACAATAGAATACCTCCCAAAAGCAAGTAATTGTATAATCATTACTTAAATCCAACTTATCATTAGTTACCACTAAAAAATATAGACAAAAAAATAGCGCCTACGAAACCATGCGGGTTTGAGAAGCTATCTTCTCTGCTTTATGGGTTAAAGTGATAAACTCAAGAGACAATATCTCCAGAATGGATGTAATAGCCACGCTGATGAAGTCTCCAACAAATGATGAAATAAGGACAATGACAAGCACCGCTCTTATACCACAGTTTATCAGCAACGTGCCTGCTGCAATCCCCTTTTCCTCGTTTACCGAGAGCAACAAAGGACTTTTTATGAGCGTGAACATTGGAGGTAGCGGCACTATCATAGCCTCTCTGGCTAATCTGATAGCTTTTAGAATCTACGTGAAAGATAGGGGCAGAAACCTCAGATACCTGCAGTATTCACGATTTCGAGTTCCATAACACTTTTCCTAAGCCCCATTTTCGGCTTTCTAAGGCTCAAACTTGTTGGATTTCAATAGCCTGCAATTGAGAGTTCGGTCACATTGTAGTCAAGACTGTTTGGGCTCATCTGCTTTGTATAAAGAAGACGACCGGTTTTTCGATCGTAAACGTGTTGATTCGCGTACGTTCCGTTTGTCTGTTGAAGCATTATAACTTCAGTTCCATCTTGAAGCTTGCCAATGTAGCTCACACTGGTTACAACATTCGTGATGGGGTCTCGATCGATGTCCTGTACCTTTGTGAGCGAATTAAGGGCTTGAGCAGGAAGCCATATCGGGCCGTTCAACTGAGCCACACCGGTTACGGTGTGAAATTCCCCCGGAAGGTTTCCGTACTGCATGATTGTCATTTTTACGTAATCCCAGGAAAGCGAGGACGTTACCGGAGTTATCGTAGCCTGAGTCTGTGCGGGAGTGGTATATGAGCCGGGTATGTTGATCGTGTAAGTTCCTGAATATGACGTGGTCGTCAATTTCCAGGAGGGCCTTTGAGAGTTGAACCAGGGGAGATCAACATATCTAGCAGAAAGAAACTCCATTATGTTTTGATGTATATCTGTCCCCGACTGAGCTTGAGTCAGAAGATAAAGAAGAATACCTGAGGCTCGGTCATAAGTATAGACGTGTTTAGTATTTATTCCTCTCGATTCAATCCTGACGGCTTGCACCGTCTGCCCGCCGTATTGAATAGGCATCTCCGCAGCAGTCGTATTATCGCTGTTGAATTTCGACAAGTCGTTGAAAACCGCTGGATTTAACCACAAGTCGGAAACACCCGGTTTCTCTATAGTTCCAAATGAAAGACTGGGATAATAGCCGCCCCTCATCTCCATAAAATAAGTTTGTAAGAGCGCTAAGGATCCTTCTTCCAATGCCACAACATCCATCTGATAGAGGCCTACGCCGGAACCGCCGGTATCCGACAACCCTCCCCCGGGTTTCATCACGGCAGTGCTTGCCCTGTAGCTGAGCCTAAGTCCGGGAGCCATCCATTCAAGGGGACTATCCGAGTATTCGGGAAAGATAGCTAGCCAGACGCTATTCGCAAAAACCAAGGAAAACGCAAAAAACGCCACGAATAGTATGCTTGTGATTTTTCTGGTCATTCGACCCACCTCCTGCTTATTAGATTGTACAACAGTAAAGGTTCGAAAAGCGGCAGGGAAGAAGGCAGGAGATAGTAGGGAGAACCGCGGAAGCATCTTCAACAATTCGTTTGCAACAGCCAATTCCGAGCAACCAGAACTAGCCTAAGAGATGCCAAGATTCGATACTATGGTCACCTAATGCTTTTAACAGTTGACTCATCGAGCAAGAGTGCATTACTTCGCAATGACAGTGGTGAATTCAATTGTTGTAGAAGTTATCGGAAGCATATCCGGTCTTATGCCAAGAATTTCCGACTGCGGTGTCGGTTCGGCTCTTACCCGAACGGAGTTTTCAACCCTCGAGTTCCAGCCGGCCTCTTCAAGGCCTCTTACGAATTCTTTCGAGACGTGAAGGCCTCTGTCACTCACATAAGCAAGGTTTAGATCACCGTCTTCAAAGAAGATGCAAAGCGCTATCAGCTTTTTCGAGACTCTTCTTACCTCTTTGAAGACTTTCTTGGAATCTTGCATGTTTTGAAACCCTGCGGCACTTACGATGACATCTATTGAGTCATCTTTGAGCGGGAGATTTGCTGCATCAGCATTGATTTGAACAACTCTCTCTCCCCAGCCTCTGTAACGCAAGTACTGGAGAAGCCCGAAGCTGCTCGAAGGACTAATATCGACAGACAAGTATTCTTTTTCGGTAGAAGACAGTAGTTCTTCAAGCAGTCCGCCCATTCCGGTTGCCAGATCGAGGACCAAGCCCTGTTCCTTCTTGATCAGTTCAACGGTACGATTAAGGCTCTCGGTCATCGTGTGGTTGCATTCTTCTGTGTAAAGGGCCTCTCTCGACGGTCGGAGAAGTCTCTGGAAGTCGTCGAATTCTCCTCGATACCAGAGAGCGGTAGCCTTTATGAAACTGTCAGCCGGAGAAAGCTCATCCTCAGAAGGCTCAAAGAAACGCCTTTCAAGCTCCTCCTGACCGTTCATAAAACGCTTTCCGACCAAAGCTTATTGATCCTCACCCGACAGAAGGAAATCCAATACTCCCATTCGCTTTTGAAATCTCCGATAGCAGGAGGTTCATTCAAAAACATCTTCATTACTTATGATAGAAGAACCACACCCAGTGCACTGCAGAAGCCTCTTGATGTTCATCTTGGCACCTCCTTGGTGGCAAATAGAAGAGGTTATTTGTGTCTTCATTATAATTATGATATGAAAGAAAATCTGCAGGCGAGTTTGGTATGCTTCACGATGCGGACAACCTCCTTCAGAATATGTACGGTATTTTTCTCGACGAAAGAACGTTTGTTCTTTCGACAAACGGACAGGATACGGTTCTTAAATACCTAATGGAAACGGGCTTTTCAGTTACAGCATAGACAATGGCAAGACGACACTTCTTACGCCTCTGAATTATCCCACCTCACTGGTTGCAATGTCCTGGTAACAAATCCGTCTCATAGGTTGTTGCATAATCGAATAGAGAAGTGTTCCGAAAACGGGGTGATGGATTGTTCCTGCTCGAAAAACCCGACTACTCTATTGTGGCTGCCCGCTTTAACTCTTTTGAATCCCATTTGGCTGTAAGGTCTGTTTTAGAAGGAAATATCCAATCGGTCGCATATATTCGAATGATTTCACAAATCCAAATCTTGCAGTCATATGGCCTCTCACAAATGTTCTATACGTAGCAGGTGATTACTCAAATCACTTGAGCTGTCCGAATTTCTACAGAAGGAAATCATCCCGGCTTCAAGAAATGGGGTACTCCAGGTCTGATAATCACTTTTGATCAATCTTCAGAGTGGAAATACGAGCTCGCTAATCTCTTGGGAGACAAAATAGACGAGATGCCTAGGAGATATTATATTTCAGTGAAGCTGAGGGAGAGAAACCGGCCACCTACCGGTTTTGAGATCATGACTGTGAAAACAGCGCTGGAAGAAAGATCACTCAAAGGGCAGACCGGCTGGTTCAATGCCTTCTGGCCGGATACTTGCTCCTTTCTGCGCTCGGGCATAGGATACTGCGTGGTGAAGAACAACCAGATAGTCGCTTGGTGTATCACGATATACTCTGGAGAGCGTCGGAAATTGGGGCTTGAGACCCAGGGGATTTTCGGGGGCTCGGTCTCGGCTCTCTTACGTCAGCGCTCTGCGTAAGAGATTGCGTTGATAAAGGGCTTAGACCTGAATGGCACTGCAGGGAGAGCAACCCAGCCTCAATTGGGGTAGCAGAGAAGATCGGATTCTCGGATCCTGTACATTACAAGAGTCTCTTTTTGAATTTGACGAAAGGCTCATAGTATCTGTACCCGGTTAGTTTTCCAAGTCGGCCATAGAAGGATCAGTATCTTGACTTACCCTGGCAATTGAACTTCAGCTTAGGCATTGATTCGTTAAGTCATAAAGAGAACTTATTGACCAACAGAGATGAAGTAGTGAATTGTGATAACATAAACATGAATTTGTGCTAAACTTTATATGAAAGCCACGGGACAATTTCTCACAAGGCCGGATCGTTAAAGCACGGTTCTCATTTAGTAATCACAGCCTTCCATTCTTTCTTCTGGCTCTTTCCGTAACTCGAATAAGGAGGAATGAAATATGTCTTATAAACACTATTATGTTGGTGACAGCGCTATGCTCTCTGGTGACTACGAGGTTCACACAAGGGACTGCGTTGAGATGGTGAGGATAAAGTCGAGGACTTACCTTGGCTATTTTGACAACTGTCAGGATGCAGTTAGGAAGGCAAGTGATATCTATCCCAATGTGTGTGGATGCAAGTACTGCTCTCCCGGGTGTCACAGGAGGTAGCCATCGCAACTGCGAGGAAGCAGCAGAGTAATTATGGGTTTGGTTAGTTGAATGAGCTGGTTACGTCAATAACAAGATTGAATGCCTCAAGGGATCTCGTTAAGCTGAGTTTTGGTCTAATTTCACATGCCTGATTTTCCGACTTAATGACTGCGTTATCCTCTATTCGAGAATGCTACTCATGCTAGAATCGTTTGGATCTAAATTGCTCTTGGGTTCTAAGAGACAATTGTGGACTCTTGGAGGAGAAAGCTATTTGAAAGACGAAAGAATGAAGGTCGGAATCGGTTTTGCAACTGGGAGAAAGCACTTTCAGAGGGTTTTGCGCAGCTACGTCTACAACTGGAAAGAATCTGAACTGGTTGACAGCAAAGAGCTTACCCTGAATCTATTTGTTGCGTATGATCTGAACTACAAGAATACACAGAAGGCAAATTACACCAGGATCAGTTCCAGTGTGAACGAATTACTGTTCTCCAAACATTTCATAGGTCAGAAGGAACTAGAAGAAGAAAAGAGATTGCTAATCAAGAGTGGGATTGTTGATTCGGAAGAAGCTTCGTTGGTTTTTGGAAAAGGATACGCTTCCCAGAGAAACATCGTTCTTTACACTGCTCTGAAGAATCACATAGATTGCCTTCTCTATCTTGATGATGATGAGTATCCATTTGCCGTTTTGAACAACATGGGTTCCGTTTCGTGGATAGGCCAGCATGTTTTGAAAACGCATTTGAATTATATTGACCGGGCCGACATCACCTACGGTTATCACTGTGGTTACATTTCACCGATCCCATTCATAGAGTTTTCGCCAGCGCTACCGGAAGATACGTTCAGACTGTTTATTGAGGCGATAAGCAATGACATAGTTAAGTGGGAGACTCTTAGAAGACTTATAGTAGCCGGAGGAGTCTCGTACGCCGATCCGGGCATACTGAACAGTGGTGAAGTCATTGAAGTTGAAGAGGTAAATCATGCGAAGTTTATCTCAGGATCGAACCTCTGTTTGAATCTTAAGGACCCGAGCAGACTATTTCCCTTCTATAATCCCCCTGGAGCACGAGGTGAAGATACTTTCTTGAGTACCTGCCTGAGTGACAGGAAGGTGCTGAAAGTTCCACGTTACGCCTTTCACAACGCTTTCTCGACATACAACCATATTTTGATGGGTGTTCTCCCCACCAGTCTCAGCCCAATAAGAGCCGACTCGAGAGAGATAGTAAGGCGTTTCTACAGATCATGTATAGGCTGGATAAGATACAAGCCTCTGCTTCTCTACATAACTGATCGCGATAACTATTCAGAGAAAATCGAAGAGATGAAAATCGACCTTAGGGAAACATTACCTTGCATTTCATCGTACTTTGGTACCGATTCATTCTACAACATTTCCAGAGAGCTGAATAAGTACCATAAGTCCGTTGAGAAACACTACGAACAATTTGAAAGAGCTAAAGGGATTTGGTCAAAGATATCTGGTTATCTCCGGGAAGCTTATTAAGGATTGTGAATAGGTATTTGATCTGAAGCTTACATGGAGTTCCCAAAGGAAAAATCAGAACTTCTCAGGCTTTTCTGCATGGAGATCGAAGATATGTCCGCATTCTCTGCAAACGCGCACGATCACCTTAGAGCCCATCGAAAGAGGCTTTCCTAAAGGCATAAGTGCTGCATAGCCTGACCAGTAACCCTTTCCTATGTCCAGTGAGCCACAGTTTGGGCACTTGTCTGTTCGAATCATCGAATACCTCCAGTAGTCATTTCAAAATTGAAATGATCCAGTATTCCATTAAAGCAAATCTAGAACGAATAGGTAATCTTGCTTTGCTGTCAACCATCAGTCGACTCTAGAACCATTTTGGTACTCAGTACTCAGCTCAACAGTAAGCATTTCGCTTATGTCATGAACGCCGCATAGATAGTTGGAGCTTGAAAATCATGACCAAAGCGAAAGATAAGTCCTTCATCTTTTTGAAGAAATGAAGGCGGCGAAAAGAACCACAACTCCTCCTGCAAGCAGGATTGTCCACCCAAGCCAGTGAACTTGCGGTCCGCCGATTATATTCGCTATTTCCTCTCCAGAACTACCGGGAACATTGCTCTGGATAAGCTCTTTAAACTGAGTTCTCAAGGAGTTCTCGTCGGGCAGGTCCTTAATTACGGTAATCAACCTCGCTACTACAACCCCAATCGAAGCAAGCCCGGAAAGAAAGACCATCGATCTCACTTTCACGATTCCCATGATACCTGCAAAGATAGCAATTGCTAGTGTTAGTGAGCCATACAGATCTCCGCCGTTGAAAAAGGTCGCTTCGCTTCCTCCGGGGAAACGTACTATCGGCAGGAACAAACCAGCTATAATCATTGCCGCTCCAATAACAGCGAGAAAGATGCTCTTTTTCACAATCTCCACCTCTTTTCTGATGTTCAACGAGTATTAGACTTTTATCTAGCCTCGGCCAATAATATCAGAATACCATTCCAAGGTGTTGGATGTCTTATCTCCGATATACAGATAATGAAGTCTAAATCTAACTCAAAGGGAGGTGTTCTTAATCTCCTTCAATTCGATTTTGAATAGATTCTATTTTGATGCATCAACTCTCTCTTGAGTAGATTTAATTATGATGCATTACGATCTCATCGGGAGAGCCCTGATTGTGAAAATGTCGGTTATCAGATCGCGACTTCAAGGGTTTCGTTTCCGAATTCGCTCTCCACAAACGGGAACTGCATTACCTTCTCCAGAGGCTAAACATCCTTCGGACTTTCTTCTGGCATCATGTGGACTGAATTCTGAACTACAATTCTCAGCTGATCAAGGTTCCCGAAGTAGAAATCCTTATAGATTCTGCTCCACCAGATCGAGATCTCTGTATAAGAGATTGCTTTCAAAGCCAGTGAAGAACATCTCTACGCAGTCCACGAACTTTCTTTGAATGTCTATTTCTTCAATATATTCGTAGAGTTTCTCACCTGTATTTATCTGAGGGTAGTATATACGGATTGTGTCTCTGGTCTCATCGAATGTAACTGAGAATTCCATTTTGACTTTGTTTCGTTCTGTGTGGTGTAGTAATCCGAACTCTTCTCAAGAGCGCAAACTGGTGCCGTCGCAAATAAGGCAAATGCTAACAATACTATCAAACTCTTATATCATATAGACCTCCTAAAATCGTTAGACAAATCCGATAAAAGTTGTTCTATTATACAAATTCTCATTTTTCCTAGAGAAGATTAACAAACTCTCTAGAGTGAATGGGCAGAGAATCTTTGGCGAAGACGAACAGTATATAGACCTAGATAGGAGTTGTGTTCTCGTGCAAAGAAGGATTAAATTTGATAAAATTGGTCATATTAAGAACTTTGTTTTAGATATCGGAAGGAACAGTTCTTAAGATCGATCTGGTCACGGCTCTTAAATGTTATGGAGGGAAATCTATGAAACCAAAAATATCGGTGCTATTTACAGCCATACTAGTTGCGTTTCTTATATCACCGCTTTCTGCAGGAAATCTGGAACCTCTAGCAAGAGCCCCGATTATTGCAACGGCGATAGGCGACGGTGCTGCATCAGACGTTCTCGCCCTAGTCTGTGAAATGCACGGAATTGATTACGAGAACATCCTTCAGTTGAAACCCGAAGACTTCACCGAGAGACTCGACTCGAAGAACGCGCCCGGAACACTTTTTATTGCCCCTGGTGCCATGGTCGAGGGGGATCTATATACTGTATGCGGCGTTGAGGAAATCGATGTCGGTCAGGAGGTCTCCAGAATAGAGGAGCTCGTATCGATAGCGAAAGCGCGAGGAGTTCCTGTTGTAGCCATTCATATTGAAGGTGGCTTCACTTCACCAGACAACGATCCGAGGCAGTCCTTCGACTTGCTTATGCCGAAAGCCGACTACATAATTCTGGTATCACCGGGAGGACCGAGTGAGTATTTCTCCGCGCTCTCGGAGGAAACCGACGTTCAGGTGATAGTGGTCGACAAAGCTGAAAGAATTATCGATGCTCTTGATCTCTTATTCTCAATGGGTGGATCTTGATGTAACGCTCGAAACATAGTCTCACATAATCAGTCTTTAAATCTCTTTGATAGCTTCGGATAGAATGAGAGTCCTCATGAGTCTTCTTCTTTTTTAAGGATCAAAGATTGAAGTTCCTTCCATTGATGGTTTCTGGGTGTTGAAATATTCAAGTATATTAAGACACTCTCACTGTTTATTGACTGAACGATAAGGGCTTTCCAATTCGCCAAATGGTTATCGATACAAATTTGCCTCTTCAGGTACTTTGAATTCTTCGTGAGTTGCTCCAGCTCATTGCTCACCTTTTTGCCAGTGATAGAATTGACATGCGGGAGGAAGGAAAAATAACCCCGGAAAGGATGGTTATCTATGGATTCTGAAAAGCTTACGGAGCACGAATGGCACAAAAAGCAGGCGATAGAGAACTTCAACCTTACATGGGACCTTATTGACAAGAAAGACAGAACTGCAGAAGATGACCTTCTTATGATACACACCGCTCACGCATCACGCTTTCACTGGGGTGTGGTGGGTACCCCGATTGAATTTGCGAGGGGGGAGTGGCAAGTGTCCAGGGTTTATTCTTTGCTTAACATGGCAGAGTCAGCTTTGTATCATGGTGAGCTTTCGCTGAAATATTGCACCGACAATGCCATAAGTGGTTTCGATCTTGCCTTTGGCTATGAAGCCGTTGCTAGAGCCTACATGATTGCAGGAAAACGTGACCGTATGGATGAGTACATAAAGCTGGCAAGAGAAGCAGCCGATTTAATCGACGAAGAGCAGGACAAGAACTACTTTCTTTCGGAGCTGGAAAGCATCTCTCTTTAGCAGAAATTGATAGCCGGCTGACTGAAAATGATTCCGAACCAAACGCAGCAGAAAGACAAATAAGAAGGGCCCCTTTCGCGGGGCCCTTTATTCAGAAAGCAAGCTAATTGACTTCCTGCAGAGCTGCCTCTTCAAGGTATTCAGCGAGTTCAAACAGGTCTACTTTGTAGACTCCCCATCCTGCCTCATCAACCTCTAAGAAATCTATTCCGCGAATTGCATTTCTCTCAACGTATCCTTGACCTTCTGGAGAAGATCGATAGAGAAGAGGTCCGGCGGTCTCGATGGGAAGAATCTTCCAGTTGTTCGTGGGGGCGGGATCTACTTCGCCAATATATTGTATGTACTTTATTATTGCCTCCCGGTTTATCTCCGTTGTGGCAAGTATAACGTTATCGGCTACATGTGGGAAATTTCCTCCTCCACTCCCTCGGTAGTTGTTTGTCACTACCAGGAACTCCATTGACGCATCAAGCGGATTGCCTTCAAAGGTCGCAGAAATCAGTCGCTGGCCGGCAGGCCTGGTTATGTCGTAAACGTATTCTATTCCTTCAATCACATCGAAGTTGTATTCCCTGAAATCGTAGTTGACTATATGTTGCGGCTCTGCAGACGACGGGTCAATCTGATTGAAGTTACTTGCGGCCGCCTCGAGCCAGTCTTTTATCTGTTCGCCGTTAAGTTTTGCCACATAAATAGTATTCGGGTAAATGTAGATGTCAGTAATTGAGCCGATCGAGATGTCTCCTTGAACGTGTGTGAAATATGTCGGGCCCTGTCTGCCGGCAATGAATGGAGCAGCAGCGCTGAGAATTGGGAGCCATTCGTATTCGGAACCGGCAAATTCACGCTCCGCCCACCATATTTGAGCTTCGTTTATGATCTGAGTGACAGGATTGTCCATTATTCTTGAGAAGTAAGACGTTATCTCAGTATCGGTCCAGCCGATGGGAGTTCTTACATACTCAATCGTCGCTTCGTGCTTCGGCCAAACGAGTTCAGCCAGAAGCGGATGAGTTTCGACATCGGCGTCAACGGGAACAAGAGCTGCCGAACCATCTAACACTTCCCACTCTCCCGTATTCCAGTCATAGGCGAGGTCGAGACTTATTACACCTAAGTGTGAACCCCAAGAGCCCGGAAGTACAGTAGGAACACCGAAGATTAGGCCCTTGTCGTTATCGATGCTCTCGATGTCTGCAAAATCCCCAGGGAAATGAGAATGTTGGTGACCAAGAATCATTGCGTCAATACCTTCGATCTGAGCGAGATAATAGCCGGCGTTCTCCTGAGCGTCATAACTGGTTATTTCATCTGTGGAGATTCCCGTGTGGGCAACTGCAATTACGAGGTCTGCCTGGTCTCTGAGGATAGGAATGTACTTTTCTGCTTGTTCGACAATACCCTGTGTGAAGACGTTGCCTTCAAGATGACGTCTTCCCCAGCTCATAATCTGTGGCGGCGTGAAGCCGATCACACCGATCTTGATCGGGATTCCATCGACTTCTCTCTCGAGAATTACGTATGGGTCGGTCAAGAATCCCTTGGGATCATCTGCAAGCCTTATGTTTGCTGATACCCAGGGAAAAATCGAATTGCTTTTCGCGCGTTCAAAGAATTGCAGGCCAAAGTCAGTAACATCGTGATTTCCGACGGAGACTGCATCGTAACCTATGTAGTTGTAGGCACGGACGATGGTCTGGAAGTCGAATCCCTTAAGAGGATTCACATCGGCCTCGTAATCTCCGACAAGGCTTCCCTGAATGAAGTCGCCTGTGTCGAAGAGCAGAGTGTTTGCGTTTTCGTCTCTCACTTTTTCGATGAGCGTGAAAACCTTTGCAAGACCAATACTCTCATTCGGTTTGTCCCCCATGTAGTCGTAGGGCATTATGTATTGATGCATGTCTGTTGTACCCATTATGACAAGGGTATGGGCAGTCTTGCCAGCAGCAGAAAACAACGCACTCGAAAAAGCTACCAGAATCAGCAGAACCAGTGACAGAACCTTTCTTCTATCAGGCATCTAACCACTCCTCCTTCACTATACTGGTTGCTTTCTACTATGTGAGTTAATGCAGCAACCGTTTTGGATTATTATTATACAACCAGACCTGACTGTAGGCAAAGAAGTACATTACCTGTTCTAAAGTGCTCTAGAATATTGGCAGGAAATAGAGAGTATTGCAGTGGAGAAGTCTCATAACGCTTTGAACCAGGGTACGTTTAAGTCGCAGATCGTCGAGATTGCCGAGTCATAAAGTGCATTTGCTGCCTCTGAATATCCCCCAACAAATGTTCTCACCGCACCCATTCTCTTTAACCTGCGGAGTCCTTCTGTTAACATTGCCTTTCCCAGACCTCTATTGTGGTACTCCGGCACAACCCCAACCGGCTCATAATATCCGGTTCTGGTGACGTCATCATACCATATCGTGCAGAAGCCGGCTATCTCGCCGCCGGGAGCAACTGCGACAATATCTAGATCTCTCCTGTACAGGGGTTGCTTCTGGATATTGAGATACCATTCCCAGCCCTCGTAATCTTCGTCCGGCTCGTCAGGATGAAAGGCCCTCCAGGAAGCCCAGCTTCTGGAAGGTAGTTCTTCTGCATTTCCAAGAGAGCGGATCTCGAAACCTTTTGAGATCGAGACCTCTACAATTTGACCTTTCAAGTCTCGTCGATGCTGATGTTCTGGCCAATCTCCTCGCGAATAACCTCTTCTCTTCAAAATCTCTATCCTTCTTCTTTCCTGAGAATCGGCGAACACCCAGAGCCTCTTGACTCCGTCTTTCTCGCTAAAAAGGTGCTTCTCCGAGACTTCAAGCATCTCTTCTTCCAGCTCTTCGCAGTCAAAAGACGGATGTACTTGAGAATGGACCTCGCCGAACCCCTCTCAGTTGACGGCCGTCACAATCTTCTTGTTGCCGTCTTCCCAGAATATAATATGCTCATTCAGTGAATAGACTTTCAAACAGTTTTCCATCACATGCCAACGCCAGTAGTGGAGTCTAGCAACATGCCAGGAGTACTCGCGCAGTCCATTGTCCGTAAAAACCTTCCTAAGGAACTCTCTCAGCTTACAGTAATCCTCTTCACTCTCATATCTCGGCATTCTGTACTCCATTTTCGCCTCTCCACCTCAGTAATTTTCAACGTTCAGTTCTAATATTTAATTGTTAAAGCCGGGCTGATTTATCGGCCCGGCGACTTTGGCTTAATGAGATGTAAACTTGTCTCTATTCCTGCAAGCGGTACTTCCCATACGCGTCCGCTGCCTTGAGAGCAGAGAATACTGTTTCGGGCCTTACCTCAACCAGTTCGTTATGAATCGTCTCGCCTTCTGCGGAGGAAGTCTCCGCGACTTTCATCAGCTGTTCGTATGTAGCGTTCCCCAGCCCGATACCTTCAAGCGTTGTTGGAAGTCCGACTGTTTCACAGAAGCAGAACACTTCATCGATTACAGCGGGATCCTTTTCAGTAAGGAACAGCGACGCAAGCGTTCCGAAGGCTACTTTTTCTCCGTGGAAAAACTCGTGAGTCTCTTCCAAGATGGTGAGTCCATTGTGAATCGCGTGAGCCGCGGCAAGTCCTCCACTTTCGAATCCAAGGCCGCTCAGCAGAGTATTGGCCTCGATGACTTTCTCGAGAGCCGAAGTTACCACCTGTGCCTGGCAGGCGTTCTTTGCCTGCTCTCCATACTTCAATAGAGTTTCGTAGCAAAGTCTTGCAAGGGAGTAAGCCGTCATCGAACCAGGATTACCCGTCATGTTCTTGGCGTTTCCGATCTCGCAAGATCTTGCTTCAAACCAGGTTGCAAGAGCATCGCCCATTCCAGAAACAAGAAATCTTGCGGGTGCGGATGCGATAACCTTGGAATCTACCAGAACAAGATCGGGGTTTTTCGGGAGGAAGAGATATCTCTTGAACTCTCCTTCAGGTGTATATATTACAGATAGCGCGCTGCAAGGCGCATCCGTTGAAGCAATGGTTGGAACAACGGCCACGGGAATCTTAAGGTTGTGAGCAACGGCCTTGGCTGTGTCCAGTGTCTTTCCTCCTCCAATTCCGACAAGCACGTCGGCCTTGCCTGTGGCTTTGTCGGAAAGCCGATCGATCTCTTCGTCGGAACACTCTCCGCTGAATTCAATGATCTCGGCAGAGACTTCTTCAAGCAATGAATCCTTGATAGAAGGAATTATGTTCTCGTACACGAACGGATCGGTTATAAAAAAGGCGTTTTCACCGAATCTTTTCAGTTCCTTTCCCAGAGAATTCAGCGCATAGGCTCCCTGAACGTATCTCCCAGGGAAGATCGTAGCTTTTATCATGGACAACACCTCCTTATCTAAATAATTATAACGAAAAAGCCGACTAAGTTTGTGAAATAAAGATCAATATTTACTGTGCTTTTTCCCTTGATCACTGAATATTCTTGTAAGCAGCTCCGGATGCTATAATTTCAAATAGGATGTCCTTAGTGCGGACTATCTACCGAGACAATCTATGCAATTGTTTGAAGGAGGTGTTGTGAAGTGATTTACTACGTAGATGACAGCGCAAAGCCGGCCGGAGAACACGAGATTCATACCGAACACTGTGAGAGACTGAGAGAAGTGAAGTCGAAGACAATGCTGGGAGATTTCGTGAACTGCTTTGGAGCGCTTCAGAAGGCTCGCGAGCTTTACCAGAATGTTGACGGCTGTGCTTACTGCTGTAGCGAATGTCATAAGGACTGACACATGTACAACTTGCTACACCCTAACTCGACAATCTATCGATGAGTTCACAACAAATGTCTTATATCTTATTATCTGAACAGCCTTGAAGGCTGTTCTTTTTATCGATCGATTTTCTGTTGTAACTGCAGAGCTCGCGTGCAAGATTTCCGCATGGAATACTTGTTCTCGAACTGGGGTCGTTGTGTCGCCCGACGGAACTTCTCCATCGTTCCACGAATGCTATAATCTGTGAAGGTTTCGAGAAAACACTGTTGAAGAGATTGAAGAAGAGAGTGATCAAATGGATAGAGTAATTGTGGTTGGGAATATCGATGTAGATATAATAGCAGGTGCGGTGGATGACTGGCCCGAATGGGGCACGGAGATCGGCGTTGATTCAATCGAAATGCGTATTGGCGGCCAGGCGGCTAACACGGCTGTTGTGCTTGCCGATCTCGGAGTACCGGTGGATATTGTGACGGTAGCGGGAAATGATCTCTTCGGGAAGACGTTCAAGGAGAGATTCAAAGATATGGGAGTGTCGGTAGAAGGGTTTGATCTTATCCAGGGCAGAACACCATATACAATTGCGGTTACCCATATAGACAGCGAGAGGAGTTTCATCAGTAACGAGACGATAATGCACCATCTAGATGTTGACTTCGTAAAAAGCAAACTCACTGGTGTTAAGGGAGCGCACATTTTGTTCTGCGGGATAAATGTTCTTAACGGTCTAAGAGAAAGCAACCTGCAGACATTGCTGGAAGCTCTCAGAAAAGAAAACACAATCTATCTCGATCCCGGATGGCCACCGGATGGCTGGAGTCTTTTCAGAATTCAGATTCAGAGACTGCTAGATTCGGTGGACTGGTTTATGCCCAATGAAGCGGAGCTCATGGAAGCTACTAACCAGTCAACGATAGAGGCTGCAACTGAAACGTACCTCGAGGACTATGAAGGTCAGGCAATGGTCAAGATGGGTTCCAAAGGTTCTCTTATGATTGGAAGAGAGAATTCAAGACTCTATCCCACAGCGGAATCCAAGAATGTTGTAGATACAATAGGTGCTGGAGATTCTTTCAACGCTGGGTTCATATACTCTAATTCGTCGAATGGTGAGCCAGATATTAACTTTGCGCACAGAGTAGCTAGAGATTGGATTGAGGGGCGATACAGAAGTAAGATCATGATCTAGAGAATAGCAGTTATGTTGCTCGATGTTAACGCAACGGTCGGTAGGAAGCGGCTCCGACATTCCTGCTCGTAGTATAGAGGAGGGTTACTATTATCGGAAGGGTTCCACATAACGGATCAGTTCTCCTGCTTCTCTTTTGCCAGAGGGTTGAGAGATAATCTGCATTTGGATTGAATGGAGGGGTTGAGAAGAGTGCTTCTTAAAGAAGGGCAAAGAGTTCTCTTTCAAGGAGACAGCGCAACAGATGCCGGCAGAGACAGAGAAGACTTCTTTGGTCTGGGAAACGGTTACCCCGCTATTATTTCTGGGCTTGTCGGAGCCGCATATCCCGGGTTAAGAATAGATTTTCTAAACAGGGGTGTCGGAGGCGATAGGGTGAAGGATCTTCGAGAACGCTGGAAAGCCGACTGTATTGATTTATCGCCAGACTGGATTTCAATACTTGTCGGGGTAAATGACTGCTGGCGGTTCTATGACAGCAATAACAAGACCGAACCAGTCATCTTCGAAAGAGATTATAGGTATCTGCTCGAACCAGTTACCGCTATCGGGGCGTCTTCAATAATTATGGAACCGTTCTTTCTCCCGTTAAGAGGCGAGATGGAGTTCTGGGCAGAAGACCTTGGACCGAAGATTCAGATAATCAGAAGACTTGCGAGGGAATATGAGGCCATTTACATCCCGCTTGACGGGATTTTTGCTTCTGCGGCAACAATGAGAGAGCAGGGTTTCTGGGCAGAAGATGGTGTCCATCCCTCTCGAGAGCTCATCATTACCCACATGATGTTCTCTGGAAGCCATCTCATCATCTCCTGGTTTTTAACTAAGACCCTGGACGCGGAGTGTCAACGATGAACCGCTCTTCTGCTCTTGATCTTAAATCCCCGCTCGAGCGGGGGGGACCGCTTGCGGTGGGGTGTGTGCTCTTTGAAGCGCGTCTCACATCGATCCGACTGGCCGAGTTTTATCGGATGTATAACTCTTCACGTGATTGGTCTGTCTGTGCTATATGTTCTTGCCAGGAACCAACAACCGCTCTCTCAGGAGTATTCCAGGGCAGCGGCTTTTCCAGTCCTCAAAGACCAACACCCTCCGCCACTTCTTGGCCCTCCTCCCTCAAGCTCATCATTACCCATAAGTCAGGTAGAAAAAGTGTCTGCATATTCAAGGACAATGAGCAGCTTTATGAGACCCTGCCAGACGGTCTTTACCCCTGGATATCCATCGCTCTTTCTTCCAATGAAGCCGCCAATTCTTCCCAGCATGTAGACTATCTCGTTTATTGTCGGTGGTTCATTTGGCAAAGGTTTGTCTTTGTTTGCCATCTTGTACAGGACCTTCCATTCATTTTCATCGAGAAAGAACAATGACCGCTTTTCGTTGAACTCTCTTCCAAGATATGTAAGCCATAAGAGGAACCATGCAACAACATTATATATGGCTATTGCAACCTCTAGTCTTTTCCTCTCCTCCAGCTGAAGGTTCTCTACCTTGCATCCACTCTTTAGTGTGTAATGGAATCTCTCTATTATCACCTCCATACCCCATAAAAAGAAGTATTCACAATATTGATCGATCTATCCTCTTAATCTATCACTTCTCTTGCATTTTCTCCAATACTTGTGGGTAATGATGAGCTCCCTCAAGGGAGGACTTAAGATCAGGATCATCAGGAGCCAAATACAGCATATACTACCAATGGAGAAGAAGCATAATATGATTTCTATTTAGCTCCGTAACTTATGGGTAATGAAGAGCGCTCGAGAAGGGCACACTCTAATTGCTTTTCACTGGCTTCAGGCAATGAATATCGTTTCTTGATTCCGCTTCTTGGTGTTAAATTGTCGGCTTGATACTGTAGTCTACAAGGTGATCGTAGTATTCGCGATTCCTTTCGTATTCCGAGCGGTATATGATGCTTTTGGAATCCAATGCGTGATCTATTGCGAGAATGCCATCAAGGTGATCTATCTCATGTTGAAGCAGCTCCGATTTTGCCTGATCGACTCCCTTCCACTCGTGTTCGATTCCCCTTTCATCTTCATACACGATATCTATCGAAAGACTTCTCTCGAGCCTAATAAGCAGATGTGGAAAGGACATGCAGTCGTCCCACATAGTGAATCTAGAATCACTTACGCCAGTAATTCGGGGGTTAATAATGGCAAAACTCTCCTGTCCTAGTTGAGAGCGATCATCCTCTTTAGGATGCCGATCTGTGGTGCCGCAATGCCTCTACCGAAGCCATTATCCTTTCTGAATTCATCTAGTGTCTGTTTCAGCATAACGATCTGTCTTGTTGTTTCCTCGCTCTGAAAGTCACTGACCGGGGAACACTTCTCCCGAAGCAAGAAGTTTCCTAGAACTAATACATCACGCGTCATGGCTTACCTCCCGATCGTTCTCGCTGTCTCTTTTCAAAAGATTTGCGAGGGCCACAGCCGTTCCGAGCGGAAATAGCATTGTGCTTGCTTCCAGGTAACCTGCGACAATCTCTCCTCCTGACGAGAGTATGTCATCAAGCCCTATCTTGCGTTCAAGGCTTTTAACAAGCATGCTTTTCGGTAGAGCGATCAGCGCGCTAACCTCTTCGGGATCAAGTATGAAGGGCGAGTCGTCAACGAATTCCGCTTCAAAGCAGGCTATAACATACGGTTTCGCTTTAGGCAAATCTTCTCGCCGATCCAGCATCCTGTAGATGATTCTTGGAGCTGGAGTGGGGAGCACAATAGTGTCGAGAACCCTTCCATCGGAATCCACTAGATCGGTTCTTGCCGAGTTACTTACCTTTACAGACTTTCCTGTCTCTTCGACTGCTTCGCGTTTTGCTGCCTGGATGAAGCTCTCGTTTTCTTCACAATGGCCGCCTATTCCTGCGAAGAACCTTTCCCCCGGCTCTGTTCGGTGCTTCCTTCCGGAAACATGAAAGAGGTATTGGTCCCGGTATTCTAGAATTAGTCCGGTGCCCTTTTCGGAATTATCTGGAATCAAACTGTTGATACTCGTAATATTCTATCCTTCGATACTCGATTATTGAGCCAATCATTTGCTTATTTAAGGGTTCGATTGTTGATTTGCTCGAAAACCGAAAACACTGGTCTACAGATACATAGAGCTCGTTAGCCTTCAAATCGAGCGTTCTTAACGTTCTTTATGACGGAATCGGCCGCCAGCTTTCCCGTAAGTATGCTTATCGGTACGCCAGAAGGACTGTAAGTCCACTGGCCTGCCTGAAGAACATCCGGTATATGCGTCTTGACTGAGCTGTTTACTTTCATCATGCTGGAGACCACAGGTATCGGTTCTTCGAACGACCAGCCTACGATCGATCCCTCTGAGCTGCCGACATAACTCTCTATTGAAAGCGGACTGCTGGAAAATGCGAAGACAACCCTATCTTTCAGCATCGGATAGATTGAATTCGAGAGAACTCCGATCATTCTTTTTTCGATCTCACCTTTCAGCTCCTCGTACCAGCCGGCTTCATACGCTCTTTTCACGATCTCGTATTCGAAGAGAGTGCTTACAATCAGGCCGGTCTTTCCTTGAGGAGCCAGGTTCTTGTCTTTAAGCGCCGGGATCGAAATCTCGTAAGTGCTCAGTTCGCAGAATCTGTCCAGCCAGCTCAAAACCTTCTCTTTCGAACTCTTCGACCAGTTCTCCAGAAGAGCCTTCATTTCGCTGCGATGAATTTCTCCCAATCCTTTCCTCGAAGGAGTATAGAAGAAGTGACCGCTGGCTATCGCTTCAAATTTTTCGGGAGGTTCATCCACCGCGATGAAGATGCTGAAAATAGAATCGGTACCGTGTTTCTTCGAAATCTCGGACCTAAATTTGTTAAGCGTTTTTACTGAGGTTTCGGGCAGATTGTCTGTTTTCACAATTGAGTAAAGCTTCTTTAGGTCGGCAGCCCAAACTAGTTTTCTGTATTTGTAGGATCTTCCACCGGTATCGACGATTACTTTTCTTCCAGCATTGACCTCTGTTACTTCCCTACCTGTCTCGATTTCCCCGCCAAATTGGACTATCTTTTCTCTTACGCGTTCGGCCATAGTTCCAACTCCACCTTTTGGGTAGAAGTAATCCTGATAAAGGTAGAAATAACTCATGGCGAAAAAAGTCGGGGTGTTCTTGAAGAAATGCTGGTCTATTATGTCTCTCAAAGACCTATCTTCAACAATCTTCTCAAGAAAATCCTCTACGGGCATTTGGAATTTCCCGATTCTTCTGAGGGTGAAGAGGAACTTGAAGAGCCACGGGAAGTATACTTTCAAAAAATATGATTTGTTGTTCTTGAAGTCCATGAAAAGAGGATTATCGACTCCGTAAAGGATCTCCATATCCTTCATGATCCTCTTGATGAATGAAATCACTCTCTCGATCTCTTCATCGCTTCCGGGATACATCTTCCTCAGAAGATCTGAATACTCCTTAAGACTCTCCTTTGAGGTCACACGTATGACAGTGTCTTCAATTCCCACCGATACGGGACTCTTGACTATTTCGATTTCTATTCCGAGTTCCCTGAGCATCGGCAGAATGATACCGGCGCTTTCAAGTGCTCTAACTCCTCCGTCAAATTGAAACCCATCCCTCCAGAAAGAGTTGATCAGACCACCACACTTCTCGTTCTTTTCCAGCAGGAGGACTTTGGCCCCTGCTTTTGCGATATATGCGGCGCTGGTCATTCCAGCTATTCCTCCGCCAACGACTATAACGTCATAGGTCTCCATGATTGAGGCCCCCTATCCGCAGGCTTTCCTGCCAGAGTTCTTCAGCTGTTTCGGTATCAAGGGCCGGCGGGGCTGGAATCTCCTCGGTAGTCAAATTGAAGAATCTTCCACTTATGCCTTCTAAATCGCGTGAAACACCCAGATAGTAAAGAGATTCAGCTGAAATCTCCGGTGAGCGGGAAAATCTGTCGACGAAATTTTTCTTGTACCATTTGTAAAATGCCCCGTTTTCTTTTCCTGTACCCGTTCTAACTGCACCGGGGTGCATAGCGTTGATTGTTACACCACTCCCCTTGAAGTATTCGTTGAATATTTTCATACTGAGAAGTTGGGCGGTCTTAGCGAAACCGTAGGCTTTAAGGCCACTGTAGTGTCTCTTCTGCCAGTTAAGTTCATCTGTCTTAATTCCCCACACAGCAAAGCGATGACCTTCTGAATTCACAAGTAATACCCGCGACTTCTCCTGTGCCTTAAGCTTGTCTCTTAAGATGTAGTTTATAACGAAAGAAGAGAGATAGTTCACGGCAAATGTAGTTTCAAGGCCGTCGACAGTCAGTTCCTTTTGCTTAAGGAAGACTCCGGCATTGTGTATGAGGACATCTATGGGATCTCCAATCTTAGATAGCTCTTCCCCAACCCTCTTGCTGTCTTCTAGGCTGCTGAAATCGGCTATCATATATGAAGGTTCAACTCCGAAGTCCCGTCTGAGCTCTTCGCACAGGCTTTCCGATTTCTCTTTGTTTCGGTTTATGGAAAGGATCCTTGCCCCATGGCTGGCATACTTCCTGCATGTATAGTATCCAATACCCGAAGTGCCTCCGGTAACAACCACCAGGCGATCCTCGAAATCATCACTGCAAATCTTTGGATCAGACTTGTTGTTCTTTATCATCGCGCGAATGTTTGACCACTTGTATTGTTTCCAGTATTTGCGGATGGGGTTCCTGCCTCTCTCCATATACAGCACCTACCCGAAGTGTTTTTTCATGAAACGCCTGTAAGGCTTTCTGAATGAGGGTATGTTGTCGAAGATAGTACCCCAAAGGTCATAGTAATCTCGCTGCTCAATTATCTTTCCCTCTTCACTAATAGATAGACGGCTCGCACCGTAAATCACGGAAGTCCTCGTTTTCTTGAAGAGTATCGTCATCTCCCATTCGACAAAGACAACTTTATCTTCCTTAATGACTCTTAGAACAGCCATCTTCAGCTCTTTAGATCTCTCGGCGAGTCTTTCTGTCATTTTCTTGAATTCTTCGATCCCCCGGATTTCCTGGATCGTGTCTTTAAAGAGAATGTTGTCGTCGTAGTAAGGAAGAATGTGAGACCAGTCCGGTTTCCCTTCGGTGTTGTAGGTCTTTGACCAAAGTTCTCTTATTTGATCCGCACTTGTTATACAAAACGTATCCACAATCACTACTCCTTAAAGCAGACAGGAGGAGAAAGCTTCCAAAATCCTGCATGTGCTTCCAGCAATTAGCTCGCAAAAAACATCTTAAGAAAATCGTATCACGGCGCCCCTTAAGAAAGTATATTTGGAGGATAACAAAATAGCAAGCTCTCCTTCCTCCTAATGAATTGTGAACAGGAAGCTTGAGAGAAGGAGTTTTCTCAATACAGTACGTCCGATGAACGTCTCGCTACCGCAAACTAGAGAAACCCA
Organism: Mesotoga sp. Brook.08.YT.4.2.5.2.; assembly: GCF_003351125.1. Classification (NCBI taxonomy): domain Bacteria; kingdom Thermotogati; phylum Thermotogota; class Thermotogae; order Kosmotogales; family Kosmotogaceae; genus Mesotoga; species Mesotoga sp. Brook.08.YT.4.2.5.2. Next base: position 7,091 of record NZ_JPGZ01000060.1, on the reverse strand, counting down.
TTGCGGCATGATAAGAGCTTCGAACGAGAGGACCAGATGCCACGAACAAGAACCCCATTTCCAGAGCGAAGGTCTTGAAACTTTCAAACTTCTCCGGCGTAACGTAATCGACGACCGGTAGGTGTTCATGAGAGGGCTGAAGGTACTGCCCAATCGTCAACATGCTGCAGCCGGCATCAAGCAGGTCGTCTATTACGTATCTAACTTCCTCTTCGTTTTCGCCCAGTCCAACTATTATTCCAGACTTGGTTACTATTGTAGAATCGATTTCCTTTACTCTTCTCAGAAGCTCAATTGAGCGGCCATAAGCCGCTCCGGGTCTGACCTTGTCGTACAAGGAAGGTACCGTCTCCACGTTGTGATTCAGCACGTCCGGATGCTCTCTGACGATTTTTTCTAGTGCCTTCCAGTTACCATTCAGATCAGGGATCAGTAGCTCTACGGTCGTATCAGGACAGTTCTTTCTCAATTCACGGACCACATCGACAAACTGAGAAGCGCCACCATCATCCAGATCGTCCCTTGTAACCGAGGTGATTACAGCGTGCCTCAGTTGAAGAATATGAACGGCGTTAGAAATGTTCTCCGGCTCCTTTGGGTCTGGAGAGCCGGGTATTCCTTTCGAAACGGCGCAGAATCGACAGCGCCTTGTGCATACGTTGCCTAGTATCATGAAGGTTGCGGTTCTGGAAGCGAAACACTCACCTACATTGGGACACCTCGCTTCTTCGCAAACGGTGTGAAGCCGTAGGCTTCGCAACATGACTTTTATGTCACTCAGTTTACTTCTGTCAGTGTTAAGCTTTTCCTTAAGCCATTTTGGTTTCTCTATCACTTTGAACACTCTCCAGACATTCTCTCGAAATCTCCACTATCTTGCTTTCAAAGATAAGTGCGAACTTCTCTTTCACTTTCTCAATGATCTCTCGGAAGTCAAAACTGACTGTAAGATCATCCATCGAAACAACTGCATAGTCCTTTATTCCGCATGGATTTATCAGTTTGAAGTGACCTTTGTTCACCTGAACATTCAGAGCAAATCCGTGCATTGTGTACCATCTCTTTACCGCTATACCGACGGCGGCTATCTTCTCCTCTTTGACCCATACGCCCCTGTATTCCGGTTTTCTTCCTGCTTCTATACCGTAATCTTGCAACAACGTTATTACTACCTCTTCAAGAGAATTCACGTACCAGGGAAGATTCTTCTTCCATTTTCCAAGATTCAGAATCGGATATGCAACAAGCTGACCCGGGCCGTGATAGGTTATATTACCTCCCCTGTCGGTGTCTTGGAGCGCGACCCCCAGGCGTTTGAGCTCACTCTCGTCAACCAGAAGATTCTCTCTTCCTCCCGACCTACCTATAGTCAGCACCGGTTCGTGTTCAAGAAGAATCAGTATGCAGTCCGCTTTTCCCGCCATTACTTTTTCAAGCGCTCTATGCTGTATATTCAGCCCGTCAAGGTAGTTTGTGAGCCCATTAAGACTTATTGAATAGCAAGTTCGATTTTCCAAGGTCACTCAGCTCCAACCTTATCTGATTTTTCGGTAACTGAAGAAGGTAATATTCTAACGAATTCCGCATATTTCATGACTTCTTCTCGACTTAAGGGAGCGGGGCGGGTTTCTCCAGCGACCCACAACGCTACCTGATCAAAGAAATGAGGACTTCTCGGATCTTCGGATATCCCGGGCGGCAGAAACGCTCGAGAGTTGTCGATGTTCGAAAGGTCCACTACCTGAGTATAAGAATTTCCCAGCTGAGACCAGATGGTATTTGCTGAGGTTGTCGTGAGAGACGGCATGATTCTATTTGCATTCGGAAGTATTGAGGGAAAACCCTCTAAATTAGCCTGATAGACCATCACTAGTGATCTGACTTGAGAAGTGCCTTCTCGGATGTTGGCTGTTGCAGTCTCAATAACCTGATTGACCCAAACCGCGAGTTCCTCCTCATCCGTCAGCATGCCGTAGATCTCATTTTCGCTCAAGACGGAACGAAGGAGAAAAATGTTTCCCGCATGGCCTCCGCCGTATTTTGAGGCTAGAGTGGCAGTAGAAGAATCGACCCTCAAACTGCGATGCATTGTTTGGACAAGAGTCTCAGCAATATCTGCTGCCCCGCTGTTCTCAACCAGGCGATAGTCCCAATCACTGAAAACGTTTAGAAGCCTCGATGAGCTTTGAGACAACAGATTCCTTTGAAGCAAGAGGTCTGCCAGATCGAGAAAGTCTCGGGCTATTGACGAAACATTATCTCGATGTATTTCAGAAAAGCTTGAAAAAGTGAAGTCATTTTGATTATCGAGAAGCTCGTAAAGTCTCATGCTTCTAGGGTTATGTCCGGTCCCTCCGGTGCCTATCGTTAGGGAATACGGATACCAGTCGCCAACGGGCAGGTGATTTGCGCTGGCAACGAACCCCAAAGACGGATTCAAAACATGGGGAAGATCTTCAAAGGGCACGTATCCAATCCATTCCTTGTTGCCCGTCCAGCCTATCTGGGGAAGGCCAAGTCTTCCGGAACGGATCGGAATTGCCGCAGCCGTATGGTATCCGATATTTCCCGACACGTCGGCATACACAACATGTATCCCAGGGAACATGTAATCGCTCAATCCGCCGGTGAATTCTTCCCAGTTCCTTGATCTCATCATGGATAACATACCCGTTATCGGTGTCTTCATCTCGTCAATAGCAACGTATTTCAGTGAGAAGTTTTCTGCACGCCCTGCTCCTTTTAGAAACAAGTCTACGAGGGGACCATGAATAGTCTTACTAACTGTGATTTCAACCGGTTCTTCATCACGAACGTAAATGACCTCTGTGGTAGACTGCACAGGATACCAGACATCTTTGAAGAGAAATTCGGATCTATCTTCACTTAGTTTCTCCTGAAAGAGGTCTCCATTGTCAGAACCGAGCGCGGTTGCACCCCATGCAAGGTCTTCGTTCCAGCCAATGAGAAAGCCAGGCGAACCTGCAACACAGATTCCTCTCACATTGTAGTTGCCGCCGCTGAGGTGTATTTCATACCAGAGAGAAGGAAGAGTAACGGCAATCTGCGGGTCGCTCTCAAGGAGAGGACTCCCTGTGAGAGTCTTGCTTCCCGATACCGTCCATGCGTGGCTGGCCTTCAATGAGTCCCATTCCATCCATTCACTTGATTCGTGCTGTTCGCTTTCCATAAGCCGTCGGTATGCGTCGGGGTCGGTTCGAAGGAAGTCGGATTCAGTTACAATCGCAGCTGAATTGTCTGTAACGATCGGGTCTTGAGTTACGCCGCTCCGCAACCGCTGCTCGTAGTTTCGAAGGGCCGTGACTTCGTTTTGCCACGACCGATCGAATCTCTCTGATAGGCGCATCCACACAGCAATACTATCGGCAACCGTCCATGGATCCGGGACGATTCCAATCTCATCGAAGACAGGATTCAGGTTATCGAGATTAGTCTCAAGATAGTAGTTTACTCCTTCAGCATAGGCTTCGAGTATAGACTTCGTCTCACCGTCCAGATGATTGGCGATCTCTTGCGCGTGTTTGTAAAGCCCGAGCGTACGCATAAGCTTGTCCGACTCTAGCCAGTCCTTGCCGTAGATCTCTGACAGCTTTCCCGAGACTTTTCTGCGTGAGAGCTCCATTTGGAACATTCGGTCTTCTGCCGTTGCATAACCTGCTCCAAAAAAGAGCTCCGAATCCGTATCTGCATAGACGTGGGCAACTCCCCAGTAATCACGAATTATCTCTATCTGACTTGCAAACAACGTCATAGGGGAAGTTAAAAGAGCTGCAAGCATGAAGAATGTTAGTATCAAAAATCCAGTTTCTTTTCTCATGTTCACCCCCTAGATTCATCATCTGGAATGACCTTCCAATTATAGAGCACTCCATCCTCTGGATGAATTTGAGGCGAGTATCGCTCTTTTTGTGGCAGTCGAAATAGTAAAAGGGATCTCATTGTTGACTTAGCATACCTTTCCTGTGACCTTTGCAGGATTATGATGGAGGAATTCAAAGACTCATTTCATCCGTGAATTGCCTGAAAGAATTTATGACAGCTAAAGAGCTACGTGATAAATCTGTCAAAGTTGAATAAGTTCATATGGGCTTTGTTGGGCAGAATAAGCGGAGAGGTTTCCCTCTCCGCTTCATCTAGTGATTCAGATCAATTGGCAGGATTAATAATTACTATTCTTCCCTCATTTACAGGAGAGATCGTTCCATGCCTTTCAACGTACTCCGCGAAGGCGTCTCTCAGGAAAGACTTTGTCACAATAGTCTTCTCCATTTCGAGGAACATTGTGAACTTGTCTCCTCCGCCCGTGAGGAAGTCGTTAGCCGTAAGGGTATAGGTCTTTTCGAGATCGAGAGGTACACCGTTGGATGTAACGGATATCAATCGCTCATACGGTGGTTTTGAAGCGTCGAATGTGTATTCAAGCCCCGATACCTGTAAGAACTGACCGGCGGCGGCCGGGTAGGCCGAAATGCCGTGTTCAAGGATGTCCCATATCTGTTTTCCGGTAGCCTTTACGGCAACTACGAGATTGTCGAACGGGAGAACAGTATATGCGTCCTTTATTGTAATATCTCCCGCGGGAACACTTGCTCGAACTCCGCCTCCGTTCTGGATTGCGAAATCAGTCCCCGTCATCTCTCTCAGACTGTCGGCTATAGCGTTGGCCAGATTTGATTCTTTGAGGCGCACAGTTCCTCTTTCTCCATCGAGATCGACTTCGGTCCTTCCAATTACTGTACCGAGCCTATCGTCGAGCTGCGAGACATAACTCTCTACCACTTCAACCACGGCCTCATCCTGCGGCAGATTTTGGCTCATGAAGACGTGAGCAAAGTTGATTCCGATTACCTCGCCTCTGTAGATATTTAGATTAGTCTTTGAGATCAGCTCTGCATGTTTACCTGAAGAGATTACCCAGCTTCCGTTTATCTTCTCCGGGAAAGCGACAACGTCTCTTCCACCTTCAAATATCAGATCGTATCCGGAGACCTTTATCGGTAGTACTCTGTTTCCACCGTGCAAGTGTGCAAGGGCGAATACCAGATCTACCTGGGGAGACACTTCATCCAGGACTCTCTGCGCGGCCGAATACTGCTCTTCAAATGTTATTCCGGCAACATTTCTGGGGTGTGTATACCAGGCGCTACTGTCATCGGTAAGTCCCACAATCGCTATCTTGAGACCCGCAATCTCCTTGATTATGTATGGCTCAAGAAAGTATGGAGATTCTCCCAGGTATAGAGTATTGGCGCCAAGGAATGGGAAATTCGCAAGCTGGCTATTTCTTTCCATAACGTTGAACGGGAAATCGAAGTCGTGGTTGCCGAGTACCATCGCATCGTAACCCATCATGTTCATTATCTTTATTACAGGTTCACCTTCGAAAAGATTGGCAACATTTGTGTTATAGGGAGCATCTCCTACGTCGAGAAGGAGAAGGTTGGGCTGCATTGCGCGTTCGGTGTTGACAAAGTATGCCATTTTCTCAACCGCTCCGACGGGATATTTCGCCCCACTGGGGAAGTATGGCTCGATGTGACCATGAATATCTGCGGTTGCCAGAATGGTGATAATCGTGAAGTCTGGGTTTTCTACGAAGTTGGAAAGGATTTGTGCAGCTTCCTCTCTTCTCAGTGGTCTGTCAAGAGAAAGCAGCTCGGCAGGTGCGTAAACTAGCTCTCTAAGTTTTGCTTCATAATCTACAGGCTCATCTACTCCGAAAAGAACCTTTGCTACAGCAAGTCCGAATTCAGCTGCGGTTATTGGTTCAAACGGCCTATATTCCCCGTTGACCACCTCTTCCGCACGGACCTTTATAAGCCCCTCGATGTATTCCTCTCCTTCGATATCGACGATATCTTTGGCAGACGGAACAACGAAAGCCTCATCAATAACACCAAGTGGATCGGTGTAGACGAACTTCTTCTCAACCTCTTCTTCGATCTTCATCGAATGAATCGTTGACAATTTGAATGTCTTGACAATCCACTCGGCCGCGTCAGCTCTTGAAAGAGCCTCAGCTGGATAGAAATACCCATCAAATGCTTCAACTATTCCCGAGGCATGAAGCTTTTCGATCGCAGCAGAATACGGACTGCCCGCGATATCTTTGAAGGTTGCAAAGGATAGAACACAAACTAGAATCAGCGCAATCAGTACGAACTTACTCCTCAACATGCTATCCCTCCTCTTTGTAAGGTGCTGTAATAATAAAAGAAATCATAAATCTCCAAGATTGATTCCACCCGGGGACCGCGAAGCAATGCTAAGAATAGTATAATGCCGCGAAACGATATAACAAGCTCAAGTTTAGTCACTCATCAGTAACTGTTTCAGCGATTATAACAGCCTTACATAACGATACTCATAACTTGTTCGAAAACTCCCATATCTCCTCTGTAATCCTTGGAATTCCAGGTATCTAATGCGTTGAGATTGTTTTCTAGCAAATATCATGTAGTGTTTCAAGAATGAGAATTCATCTATCCGCACAATCTCCATAAGCGAAGGCCACAGCCAAGGGGCGAAGCGGGGGGTATAGGGTCTTGTAAGAGCGTTAGAAGCTGTTCTTGGAAGAGCGGCTGTTTGTTCCGATGCTGCGCGTCCAGGTTCTTCGTCATTGGTCAAGATTCCGCAATGCTCAAGCCAGAGACGTCCCTAGTTATTCTCTCAGATCATGAACTCGTCCTTCGAAAGAGCCGCTGCGCGCTTAAGAACAAGGACCCGCTGAACGCTGTGAAGAGCCGTCCTTAGTCCTTCGTCCCAGATCATGGACCCGTCCTTGGCGTTGGGAAGAGCCTGAGGTCAGAGGCAAGAGGTCGGAAGAGCAGATCTTGAATCCCCAGTCTTTTCCTACTTCACGTCATCTGGCATGATTCTGGCCAAGATTTTGATCCATCGCGAGAGAGGACATAAGATCAAGATAATCAAGAGCCTGACACAGCATATCTTGTTAAGGGAGGAGGAGCATCATATGATTTCTCACCAACTCTCTGACTTATGGGAATGATGAGCTCGAGAGGGGATTAAAGAGCTCTTAAGGGCTTTTCAGGTTCTGTCTCTTTTTTTGT
>NZ_JPGZ01000014.1:0-99174 GCF_003351125.1 Mesotoga sp. Brook.08.YT.4.2.5.2. | reverse complement strand
TTGTCAATAAAAAGCTGGAAGGAAAACTGGGAATCTCTCTCAACCTTTTTTCAATATCCAGAGGAACTGAGAAGATTGGTTTATACAACTAATCCCATTGAATCAGTTAATAGACAACTGAGGAAGGTAACGAAGAATAAGGGAGTCTTTCCTACGGATACTTCTCTCTTAAAGATGGCTTATCTAGCAATAATAAATATAACAAAGAAATGGACAGTAAGAACCCTTGAATGGTCAAAGATCCTTACTCAACTTGTGATAAAGTATGAAAGATTAGCTAAGTACATAAGCTGATTCTTAAACCCATTACAAAAAAGGGGTTTACACAAAAAAAGAGACAGAACCTCTCGTGAGCGCAGCGAACGTCTCGACATTGCTCTTTCTCGATCGGATGGTCTTAGCGGTGAACGGGTACTTGTGCTTGGACGGCTGACGGAGGACCGCTCTTCCAGCGTACAGCTGCTCTTCTCGGGCGGTGGACGGCGAACCGTTGACGGACAACGTTGTCTTCGTCAGCGTTCAGCGGGTCCTTGTTCTTAAGCGTCCAGCGGTTCTTCCAGCGTTCAGCGGGTCCTTGATCTTAAGCGTACAGCGGCTCTTCCAGCGATCAGCGGGGCTTTCCAGACGACGATACGATGTAACGTCAACGATGGACCAATATCGCCTTTTGTCTTTGCCTTGTAAGGTACAATACAAAGGAGACATTCGGGGGGGTGAAAACTTTGCAGTTCAGGAAGATGAGGAGATCGGATAAGGAGCTGTCACTGAACGAAGCTAGTGAAATTCTGAAAAACGCTTCCTATGGGGTATTATCTACTGTAGGTATAGACGGGATGCCCTACGGGATCCCCGTGAACTACACGTACGAAAACAATTGCATTTTCTTTCACTGCGCCACCACCGGTCACAAGCTTGACAACCTTTCTCAAAACCCCAATGTTTCTTTCTGTGTTGTTGAGTCCTCTAAAGTGATTCCGGAGTCTTTTTCTACGATCTTTAGAAGCGCCATCGCCTTTGGAAGGGCCTCGATACTGGAAGACGATGGGGAGAAGACAGAGGCCTTAATGAAGCTCCTTTCAAAGTATGCGGCAGATTACGTTGAGGATGGAGTAGAGGAGATTAAAAACGCCTTGAAGGCCACCTGTGTTATCCGTATCGATATCCTTCATTTGACAGGAAAATCATCGATAAAGTAGTTCGCAGTCGTTCTCTGGTTTTTCTTGCTCAGTAAAATGGATTGATCGGGTTTGCCCGTATTAAGTATTCTGTCCATTCATCGGAAGCCTATCTAAAGGTTCAGGTATTTGATTTGAATACGTAAAGGCATCTCTTCTTGTTATAATTCCGATGAATGAACTAACTGGAGGCGATGGTTGATGAACAGGAACGCTCTTATGAGAACTATAATTGGAGCCATAATGATTCTGCTTGGGATCCTAATCATTTTTGTCAGATCGTTCACTTTCAATCTCTGGCTATTGTTTATCTGGATTCCTGGGATTTTCATGGAATACAGAGCATTCACTGGACGGGACAAGAATCTCTTTGTGCCTGCAGGCATTTTGCTAACGGTCGCTGTAATCCTGACTTTTAATGTTATTTTCCCGGGCTTCATAATGAGAGGCGGCTGGGTGCTATTCATAGCCGCTCCTGCTGTTGGCCTCTTTCAGTCGTATTTTGCCGGAGTTGAAAAGGATAATGGCGTTCTGGTTGCAGCATCGTTCTTATCGGCAATCTCCATGCTCTTTCTGCTCATAGCACTGGCGCCGAAAGTGCTTGGGATTTTCATAGGAATCTCGCTGCTTGCAGTTGGAGGGTTGGTAGTCTACAAAAATCTGAGATCTGTTAAGAGATAGGAGGAGTCTGGATGAAAGCCATGATTTTAGCAGCTGGCGCGGGGACGAGACTTAAACCGCTAACAAGCAGGCTGCCAAAACCGATGCTTCCCATTATTGAAAAGCCTGTAATCGAATTCATTGTCGAACTACTTGCAAAGTATGATGTGAAGGAGATAATGGTTAACGTCTCACACCTTGCCGGAGTCCTTCAGAGCTATATGAGAAGCGGCTACAGATTCGGTGTGAGAATAGGTTACTCCTTCGAAGGTCACTTTGAGAATGGCCAGCTCGTTCCGGAGCCCGTAGGTTCGGCAGGCGGACTGAAGAAGATTCAGGAAAAGTCTGGATTCTTCGATGAGACTTTTATTGTGCTATGCGGAGATGCTATTGTCGATTTCGATATCGCGAAAGCATACGAGTTTCATAAAGCGAGCAATTCTATGGCAACAATAATCTCAAAGGAAGTCGAGACGAAGAAGGTCTCGAATTACGGAATTATCGTTAGCGATTCTTCGGGAAGGGTTGAGTCCTTCCAGGAAAAGCCACCGATTGACAAAGCAAGGTCTAATCTGGCAAACACAGGTATATATATCTTTGAGCCTGAAGTCTTCGATTACATCCCAAGCAAACAGTTTTTCGACATCGGGGGAGAACTCTTGCCATTGCTTGTTCAGAAGAAGGAGCGGGTCTTCTCTCTGGACACGAAGATCGAATGGTACGATATAGGGCGGAATTCGGACTATCTTGAAATCCTTGGGATGGCTCTAAGAGGTCAAATAAGAGGTTTTGAGCCTTCTGGAAAGCAAGTTACCGAAGGTTTGTGGATAGGAACGGGTTCGGTTCTGGAGAAGTCTACGAAGATAATTACGCCCGTGTTTATAGGTGCGGGATCTCTCGTAGAGAAGAACGTGAAGCTTGAAGGGCCGGTAATGATTGGATCCAACTGCAAAATCCACAGCGGCGTTGAACTGAGTAACGTCTTTGTGGGAGACTATACGCGGATCAAACCCGGTTTCAAGGGAAAGAATTTATTGATCACATCTGAGTACTACGTGACAGTAGACGGGAGCGGGGGAAGTATCGCCGACTCGAATCTCAAGAATTACATTTCGGATGTGAGGTCTTTGGAAGGCAACTCCACTGTCCACTAGAGAGCTATCTTTAATCGTGCTACAATTGTCCATACGTTTTTTTGAGGAGTTGCCTTATGTTGAAGATAGTCAAAGTCAGGAGTCAGCGGGACAGGAAAGAATTCATAGATCTTGCCAAGAAGTTTTATTTTGATTTCCCGTTGTGGGTCCCTCCCCTAAGCCACGAGATTAAGGCGGTATTGAAGAGCAAAAGCTCACAGCTCCTTGCGAACGGTCCACACGATTTCTTCCTTGCCAAAGAAGGAAATATCGTTAAAGGAAGGATCGCAGTGGGCATCGAAGAGGTAATGAATAGTGCGAAATCTGTCGAGCATGCATACTTCACGCTCTTTGAGTCGGTAAACGATAGGGCCGTTGCCGACGCCTTGCTTAGGACTGCCGAAAGCTGGGCAAAGAGCAAGGGCATGAAGTATCTGAAGGGACCTGTTTCCCCTACTAACGGCGACGATTATAGAGGGCTACTGATAGATAACTTCGAAAATCCGCCTGCCGTTATGATGCCTTACAATCCCCCATACTATGTTGACTTTTTTGAAGACTTCGATATTTACTTGAAATATCTTGCCTTCAGATACGATCTTGAGCAAGTCATATCCGAGCGCGAGATAAAGTTTACCGAGATCGCAATGGATCGCTACGGGTTCCGCGTTGAAGAGGCCAATTTCAAGCGGCTAAAGGATGTCGCCGCGGATCTTCAGAAGATCATGGAAGAAGCTATTCCGAAGTGGGAAGAGGACGTTCTTCCTCCCACATATGAAGAACTGTGTGATATGGCCAAGACACTCAGGACGGTAGCCGATCAGAGAATGGTAATCATCGCGAAATCAGGAGAAAGGCCAATAGGGTACTTTGTTGCGCTGCCGGATTTCAGCCCGCTCATTCGCGAGATTGACGGCAAGCTATTTCCCTTTGGGTGGTACAAGCTGCTTAGTAAGAGAAAGTCTCTTGAACGGGTGAGGGCGGCGATACTCTTTGTCGTTCCCGATTTCAGAAACAAGGGCGTGCCTTCGGCCATGTTCTTGAGAGCGTACAGAAATATCCAGAATATGGGTTTCAAAGAGATCGAAGGATCATCCATCAGCTCAATGAACGCCAGGATGATCGCAAATGCCCGGCGCGCAGGAGGCCAGGAGTACAAACATTACATAGTCTACGGAAAGAGTCTGCTGAAGAGACCGCTTTCACTCAGTGAGATATACGGGATTGCTGCGAGCAAGTTTGTTCCAAAAGTCCAACAGACTCCTGAAACTCTTCTGCAAAGGATCTAAACTCGTTGGAAAGTTCCGATGTGCAGGGCTTCCGATCGTCTATGAATTCGAGAAAAACAAAGAGTTTCTTGTATCTGGTCAGGTACGTGAGATCCCTTTCGCTCTGAAAGTTATCTGCGCTGAACGCCGTAATGACTTCGTACATTAGAGTTGATGGCGAGTAGGGAGCCAGTCTATCGATCTGGAGAAAGGCAGCCATCTCTTCGAGCATTCCGGTAACGAGATGACAGGTTCTCGAGTAGGGCTGCTTCACAATGCTTTCCAGCCAGGGAATGAATTCCCGGTAGTAGTGGTATTCTGCCGTCTCGCCTTCGACACCTACAAGCCCCAGAAGTCTTAGCGCCTCAATTCTCGATTCTTCTTCTAGTGAAAGAAAATGGGCTCTCAAGGGATCCTCATCTCCTAGAATGAAATAGCTATCACCCCGCAGAACACCGAACTTCTTCATTGTATCGAGATAACCGCAAATAAGATACTTCTTCGAGACCTCAGGATCAAAGGTCATTACTGTCCCAAATTGCTCTGAAGGTTCTATCAACGTGACCTTCATTCCATCGGTGAAGATGTTTATAAAAGCGAGAGCTTCTCCAAAGTAGATTCCAATAAGGTCGACTGCGACAACCTCTTCGTGGCCTCTCTCCTTTGCCATGAAAAGAGGTAAGTTAGAATAGACGCCTCCGTCTATGAAAACCTCTCCGTTTATCTCTTCACGCGCGAAGGCGGGAAAGTTCGCGCTTGCCAGAACAAAATCGACCAGTTTTCCCTCCGGGATGAGGTCTTTGTACATTGCGTAAGGTCGCAAGCCACTGAGAGAGTAGAGAACGATTCCAAGTTCTATATTGCTTGCTCTCACCTTTTCCTCAACGATCATTTCTTTCATCTTGGTTCTCATGGGTTCTATGTCTATTCCATTTTCGGAGGTGAGAGTTCTCATTGCCGAAGCTAGCTCCATCGCATCGAGGCCCAGGAGATTTCCCTGGATCAGTTCGTACAAATGAGGAGAGGCATTCATAAGCTCTTGGTAATCTATGCTGCACCACACATCTCTCGCAGCCTCAAAGCCCTCACTGATAAGACCGGCCGCGTTGATTGCTCCGACAGAGGAGCCGTAAATGGCATCGATTTCCAAACCGAGATCAAGCATGGCTCCGTAAACACCGATTTCGTAAGCACCTCTACCTCCACCGCCAGAAAAAACCACAGCGACCGAGACAGCAGTGACCGCAAGTAGAACTACCGAGAAAACTAGAAGCGCTCTCCTCATTTCTCTTCCCCCAGATTTCTCCAAAGTTGTATGAAGAATTTGATGATATTATTATACATTGGAAAGGAAGAGACTCAGAATCCATATTTAATGAACCAATCACGAGTTCTCTCTCGAAATGGTGTATCATATTAAGTTAGTTTACCGGACTAGTGAGGCGATTGTTTTGATAAGAGACTTCCTGAAACACAACTGGCCAAGGTACCTTTATGGCGCTATTTTTCTTATTCTTGTCGATTTGCTAATGTTGATTACTCCAAGAGTGATTGGATTGATAGTAGATGAAATCAGAGGTGGTGCCCAGGACCTAGGTTTTGTCAGACTGCTTATATTTGCCGTTATCGGGGTTGCCTTCGGACTTTTTATAACGAGATTGTTCTGGCGGGTCTTCATAATGGGGGCGGCAAGAAAATTCGAGTACTACACTCGAAAGACTCTCTTCGAGAAGCTTCTGACGCTTCCACCAACCTTCTATGACAGGACGAGGGTCGGCGATCTTATGGCCAGATTTACGAACGACGTGAATGCCGTAAGAATGGCTATGGGTCCTGCGATTGTCATGATCATAGATGCCTTCTTTCTCGTAACTGTAACGATCTTTGCAATGGGGCTTTTCACGAACTGGAATCTGACATGGATCTCAATCGCTCCGCTTCCGGCGCTGGCTATCGTTTCAACCTTCTTTGGAAAGATGATTCATAAGAGATTCAAAATGGTCCAGGCATCCTTTTCCGATCTTACAGATACAATTGAAGAGTCCATCTCAGGAGTCCGGCTTATAAAGAGCTACGGAATCGAGGACCTTAGAAATGGAACGCTCTCCGATAAGTCAGATATGTATGTAGAGAAGAACATGGCTCTTGTAAGGGTCTGGGGAATGTTCTTCCCGTTGATTCAAACTCTCTCTATGCTTGGTACTGTGCTGGCGACATTGTTTGGAGGACGCATGGTAATACTGGGTCAGATAACTCTAGGAGAGTACATCACGTTCACTTCGTACCTGGGAATGCTGATCTGGCCGATGACGGCCTTTGGCTGGGTGATCAACATCATCCAGAGAGGACGCGCCTCTTACAGAAGGCTTATGGAAGTCCTTGAAGAAGATAACAACATAACTACCGATGACCCTGTAAAAATCGACGAATTTGAAGGTCATATAGTCATGAAGAACCTCACCTTCACCTACCCGACCGGAAGCAGACCTGCCCTTGAAAACATTGATTTCGAAGTCAGACCCGGCTCTAAGATAGCCATCGTCGGAACCACTGGCTCGGGAAAGTCGACGATTGCAAAATTGATCGCCAGGCTGTACCCCGTTGACGAAGGGATGCTGTTCATAGATGGAGTGGATATAAATAAACTGGAACCTAAGGCGATAAGAGAAAATGTTGCTTACGTTCCGCAGGAGACCTTTCTCTTCTCCGAGACCGTTGGAAACAACATTCGTTTCGGAGACATGGGAATATCCGACGAAGAAGTTAAAAAGTACGCGAGCATCGCCTCGATTCATGAGGATATCGAAGGCTTCAGCAATGGGTACAAAACCATTGTGGGTGAGAGAGGCGTGACCCTTTCGGGAGGTCAGAAACAGAGGATTTCTATAGCGAGGGCACTCATAAAGGAGGCACCGCTCGTTGTGCTCGATGATTGCCTTTCGGCCGTCGATACCGAGACTGAAACGGAGATTCTAAAATCCTTGAAGGACTCCGAGGACACCAGATCGATAATCGTCATCTCTCACAGGTTAAAGGCCGTGGTGGATTCCGACGAGATTTATGTGCTCCATGAAGGCAAGGTAGTCGAGAGGGGCGTACACTCCGATCTAGTTCAGGGCGGAGGCCTTTACCAGAGGATGTACGAGAGACAGATGTTAGAAGAAAAGCTCGAGGAGGAATAGCATGGCCGAAAACGTATACAGCGAAGTAGAAGAGAAACTTAAGGTTGAAGACTGGCGAGTCGTCTTCAGGCTGTGGAAGTATACGAAGCCCTATGTCGCTATTCTGATTCTCAGTTTGATTTTGATCGGAGCCTCTTCGGTGCTTGATCTCCTTCCACCACTCCTGATGAGAAGAGCAATAGACAACTACATGGACAATCAGTATTCGCTGGTCGTGGTTGAAGAAAACGGTTCCTTTAGCTTCGCTGAATCCGATGAAGGAGTTTTCTATCTCCAACAGGATGAGTCGGGTCTCTACAGTGTGACCGACGGTACGACAAGTTATCCGATAACCGAAGAACAACTCAGAGACTTGAGGGTGCAAGACCTTAACGGGATAGGTCAGATAGCAATCTTCATGATCCTGATCCTCGTTTCGCTTTTCTTCGTCAATTACGGGCAGGTCTATGCAACATCCTACATGGGACAGAAGATAACTCATGGTATCAGGGTGGACCTCTTCCGGCATCTTCTGAGAGTGCCGATGAGGTTTTTTGACACGAATCCCAGCGGAAGATTGGCGACTAGGGTTGCTAACGACACGCAGAATCTTGCCGAGTTCTTTACAAGCGTCATTACGTCGATGGTGAAAGACGTCCTCCTGCTGGGAGGAATCATCATAATAATGCTTAACCTATCTACTTACCTGGGATTGATCACAGTGGCCATTCTTCCGATCATTGCGGGAGCGATCTTCGTTTTCCGTTACTTCGACAGGATAGCCTATAGAAAGGTGAGAACGCGCCTTGCGATAATCAACGCCTTCCTTGCCGAGCATATCTCCGGCATGTCTATCACCCAGGTCTTCAATCAGGAAGTTAGGAAGAAGAGCGAGTTCGATTCGGTTAACAAGAGCCACCTAAAGAGCCTTATGGAACAGCTCTGGGTATTTGCCATTTTCAGACCGCTGTTGGATCTTCTTTATTATGTGACCATAGCTATCGTTATCTGGTTTGGCGTAAAAAGCATTCTGGGAAACACGCTGGCCTTCGGAGTGCTTGTTGCCTTCATTTCGTACATCGATATGTTCTTCCGACCGCTGCATGACATCGCAGAAAAGTACGACATTGTACAGAATGCGCTTGCCTCGGCCGAGAAGATCTTTAAGCTGATGGACGAGAACGAAGAGACATACAATCCCGATAAGGCTGCCACGAAGGCGCTCGAAGGAAGCGTTGAGTTTGAAAATGTGACCTTCGCGTATGACGGTGAGCACAAAGTGTTGAAGGACATCAGCTTTGGGGTGAAACCGAAGGAGAAGATCGCCTTCGTCGGCGAAACTGGAGCCGGCAAGACCTCGATCATCAGCATTCTCACCGGACTGTATAAGATTCAGGCCGGCCAGATAAGGATAGATGGCAAGAACATCTACGACTACAATCTCCAGAGTTTACGTAAGAAGGTTGGAGTTGTACTACAGGATGTCTTCCTCTTCTCAGGAAGTATTCTCGATAATATTCGTCTCTTCGACGAGACGATTTCGAGGGAGAAGGCTATAGAGGCTGCAAAGTACGTCTATGCTCATCACTTCATTGATCGCCTTCCAGATAAATACGATTCAGTAATCCTTGAAAGAGGGGGCACATTGTCTGCCGGAGAGCGACAGCTGATTGCGCTTGCCAGGGCCGTTGCCTTCAATACGGATATTCTTGTTCTCGACGAGGCGACTGCGAATGTCGACACAGAGACAGAGGCTCTAATTCAGAAGGCTATGGAGAGAATTTCAAAAGAGAAGACAATGATCACGATCGCTCACAGGCTCTCCACCATAAGAAATGCAGACAGAATAATGGTGATTCATAAAGGTATGCTTGTAGAGTCGGGAACTCACGATGAGCTCCTCTCAAAGGGAGGAATATACTCGGATCTCCACAGACTGCAGTACGAGCTTGGAGATATCGCTTAGGAGTCTGATCTCTTTTCCTGGTCAGCGCCGTCTTTGGGTTCTTCGGAAGTGTTCTCTTCGATGTCGCTTGTATCCTCCAGAGAGGCAGGCAGGTCGAGCTTCAAAGGCTCGTCCTCAGGTCTTCTCTTTTTAGGCCTGAGTTGAAGCATGGGGAATTCATACGGTCTCGTAGCCATTCTTCTTCCCACAGTAGACATGACGTTGAAGAAGACCTGAGGTACAGTCTTAATCTTTGTCGTCTGCACTCTCTTGAGAAGAAGAAACGCCATGAACCTGAAGAAGGAGCCCAGCAGGAAGATCACCTGAATGCCGTAGAAGTCTACTCCCAGTATCGTCATACTCTTTCCCTTCAAGTACGAAGCGACAAAACCTCCTAGGAGAGAGCCGGCCAAAGCACCCAGACCATTCAAGAATGCCTGAACGGCCACATAGGATTCCACCGAGTGACCCCTGATCATCCCCATCATCATGGTGAAGACACACAGGTTAATTGCACTCCAAACAACTCCCGTTACTACGGCATCGACAGGTATTAGTATAGCAGCCGTCTGAGGGGTGACAAAAATCCACATAAGAGCGAGAATCGTTGCTCCAAGTACTCCAAACTCCGCAACCGACTGGTGTCCTATCTGGTCGGATATCTTGCCCCAAACAACGTACATCATCATGGAGGCAAGTGAGGCGACTATACTCATAACACTCAGATACGAGTAGCTGATCTCGAGGTTCACAAGCTGGTGGTAGGCGTAGAAAGGTCCGGAGATAGTAATTGCAAAATTCCATACTACAGCGAACTTCAAGTACTGCCTGAATCTGAGATTGGCAAAAACTTCCTTGAATACTCTTCCCTGGCCAAACGTCTTCACTGGAGGAGCATAGTGGCTCTTGAGAAGAACAATCGTTATTACTGCAAATACACTTGCCATAGAAGTTACAATGACAAATCCCAAAGAACCCGTATAACGATCCAGTATAAACGAGTACAATGGAGTGATAAGCATTGTGCCCAGAGAGAGAATCAGATTACGTCTACCAAAATATTTGCCTGTCTTTTCGGGATCGATGACGTCTCCCATTATCGAAGCCCAGAAAGTGCCCACAAGAGAGTTACCAAACGCAACTGAAGAAAGGAGAATCAGCAGCAGCGATTGCGATTTGATCCCCAGGGCAAGTGTAACGGGAATAAAGGCAAGTGGTATCCTCCCGATAAGTGCGCTGAAAAGCATCGCCTTTTTCCTGTCCTTGAAAAACTTCATCACGAATGGCGCAAGCAGCTGAACTAGTTGAGCAAGCGTAGGGAGAACTCCAATTATGGCGATTAGCATCTCAGAAGCGCCGTATTCAAGAGCTAGACCGGTTACTATGAAGCCTTGAGTAACCAGAAAGGCCATGTTGAAGAACGACCCCTCGAAGATCGCACGTCTTCTAGTTCTTCTGTATTCCGGTTTGTTATAACCCAGGTAGTCGTCCATTGACTCTCCCGCCAGATCAAAATCAGCTGATTCACTTGAGAGTTTATCATTGAAAGCACCGCGTATGTGGCACTATCCCAAACTCTTTCGTTTCATTTTCTGTACACAGATAGTAAAGGGATGCAAGGCGCCGAGGAACATCGACGCACACAAGGCTGGCGAAGATCACACCGGGTCGCATTGCTGCCTTCGGCAGGAGGCGAGGCCCGAAAGAACATCCGGGGAAGTGATGCGGCGAAGAGCATCGCCGGAAGTGAGGCTCGCTAGCGCGAGGAAGTGATGCCCGGAGAAACGTCCGGGGAAGTGATGACGCTTCGCAGCAGGCCTCTCAGGTCAACCGTCAACGGTCCACCGTCCTCCGAGAAACGCATCAGTTGCAAGTTCCATGATGCAAGTTGAATAAGAAAGGTTATCCGTTATCGGTTCACCGTTCTCCGAGCAGAGCTTCAAGACCTATCAAGCTCTTTGGATGATGATCTTAAGTCCTCCCTTGAGGGAGTAGGGTCACGAAGTGGCGGAGGGTGTCTGTTTCAAAGAAGAGCATGGAGAGCACAAGAGGAGGAGAGAGTACGAGAAACAGGAGAGAGGGAGTTCTCGCCTTCTCGTGAGCGCAGCGAACGTCTCGACAGTGCTCTTTCCTTAAGAAAAAGGTTCTCGGGTTTGCTTTCAACAAAGTCGGCTCTAAACAGCGTTCAGCGGGTCCTTGATCTTAAGCGTATAGCGGCTCTTCACAGCGTTCAGCGGTCTCGGTCTTCTCGGAGGACGGCGGACCGTTGACGGACAACGTTGTTTTGAACAGCGTTCAGCGGGTCCTTGATCTTAAGCGTATAGCGGCTCTTCACAGCGTTCAGCGGGTTCACCGCTTTTAAGCGTTCAGCGGTCTTGGTCTTCTCGGAGGACGGCAGACCGTTGACGGACAACGTTGTTTTTAAGCGTATAGCGGATCTTCAGGGCGAGATCCCGTGCAGGTACCCTGAACAGGTGCACATCAGGGCAGGCTCTACGGGATGACTGTCCTTTCTTGCTTCAGGTCATCCTGGCAATGTTCAGGCCAGGATCTCGATCTTTGAAACAGTTGCAAGTTCCAAGATGCAAGTTGTGAGTTATAAGAACAAGAGCCAATAAACTCTATAAGTCTCTTGAAATGCTCTTCTTGGTCGGAGGACGGCGGACCGTTGACGGACAACGTTGTTTTGAACAGCATTCAGCGGGTCCTTGATCTTAAGCGTATAGCGGCTCTTCACAGCGTTCAGCGGGTTCACCGTTTTTAAGCGTATAGCGGATCTTCAGGGCGAGATCCCGTGCAGGTGCATCACGGGATGACTGTCCTTTCTTGCTTCAGGTCATCCTGGCAATGTTCAGGCCAGGATCTCGATCTTTGAAACAGTTGCAAGTTCCAAGATGCAAGTTGTGAGTTATAAGAACAAGAGCCAATAAACTCTATAAGTCTCTTGAAATGCTCTTCTTGGTCGGAAAACGGCGGACCGTTGACGGACAACGTTGTTTTGAACAGCGTTCAGCGGGTTCACCGCTTTTAAGCGTTCAGCGGTCTCGGTCTTCTCGGAGGACGGCTCTTAAAAGCGAAAAGCGGTTCTTCCAGCTCATAAGCTTCTTTGGCGAGCGATCTTACACAGAGGGTTTGGGGATAGGTTGACTCATGCGATGAATTATATGATCATTACCCACGGTCTATGAACCCGGAAGCTTTCGAACCTGACTTTTACCTTCGGGAAGTCTTCTCCGAGTGTTACAAACTCGGCCGTGCCGTCAGGATTAAGAAGTACGGTGTCTTCACTGAACAGACCGCCTATCCTTGGACAAAGGACATAGCTGGCAGGAGATCTCATCTCAATAGATGAGTTCGGAGCAAATGAAAATCTTTTCTGAATGTAACCTATGCTTCCCCCGGGGCTGAAGTATGTTATCTCATCTACCGCATTAAGAGCAATATATGCGTTTCTAATCTCTTCGTATACTTCGCCCATGCTCTTTGCCCTCATTATCGCAACAGCAGCCTTGGCGGCAACGCCGGAGGCTCTCTCGTGCTTCTCTTCAATTGAGTGAGGCACGGCTCCAAAGTGGAAGTATCTGCTGAGAGAAACGGAAAGTCCTTGCTTCCTTATTGTCGCCCTGAGCATCAAATAGCGGTCTATCTTTTTTGCTGTTGAAACCGGATAAGGAGACTTTGCAATTCTCTCATCGGAAGCTACGCACAGAGTTGGAGCTTCAAGTCCTGACTCGATGAAGATAGCCCTCAATACTTTTTCGATTTCCAGCTCCGCCATACCGGGCTGCAGTTCAGGTGCAAACTCGCACAAGATATTCTCAGTAAGTTTTCCAACTACTCTCAGACGCAATATCTCTCGATCGTCGAGAATCTGCATTTTCTCATAGAAGGATTTGTCCAAAGGAACATAGTTTGAACAGGAGAGGAAAAGTTCGCAATCTACTGCAGTCTTTCTGAACTTTTCACATATTTTGCTTATTGTCTCCCTGTAGTTTTTATATTCGTCGATAGCAAGTATCTCAATCCCCGCCGGAAGAATCTCGTCCTTGATTCTTTCAGCATCGTAACTTGGACTAAGTGCAACTACCATCGATTCCGTGACTAAAAGCCAGAAGGCTCCGAAGTCAGATGAGGTGTCTATTCTCGGATCGACCTCGCCTTTGAAGAACCACTGAATATTCGAGTTTCTTGTCAAGAGGACTGCTTCTACGGAAGCTTCCCCGATGTATTCTCTGACAACTTCGTGTCTAGTCAAACACACCCCTCCAGCTCACTTTAAACCTATTCTATCAGAGGGGACGAAGAATATTCAGCGAATATGCACTGATAGACTTTCATACTTTGGTTCCTTGTTCCGACGGAATTTGTAAGCATTCAAAATAGACTTCCGTTCTTAGTGATATGGTATAATTGCTGTGATTTCTATAGTTGTTGTATAGAGCAGTTCTGCAATGATTGCTATCGATTCCTTATATAGATTATCATGCGAGGAGGGGATAAAATGCAAATTGGTGAGTATGTTAAAAGCGCCGACTGGAAAAGCGAAAAACACGTGCCGGTTATTGACATCCCTGAAGCTATTAAGCCGGGTGAAGCCTTCAATGTAGAGATCACGGTGGGCAAAGAGATTTCTCACCCAAACACTATCGAGCATCACATCAAATGGTTCGATCTGTACGCAATCTATGATGATGGCCAGTTTCTGATTCATCTGGGTCACGTCGAGTTCACTCCTGTAACAACACAGCCTAAGGCAGTTTTCAATGTGAAACTGGAGAAGTCAGGTTCTCTAATCGCCACCTCTTACTGCAATATACATGGTCTCTGGGAGAGCAGTAAGAGAGTTGATTTCTGATTAAGGAGGTTGGCACGATGAAGTACAGATGCACTATCTGCGGTTATATTTACGATCCCGAAATTGGAGACCCCGATAACGGCGTAGATCCCGGGACCACTTTTGAGGATGTTCCAGAGGATTGGGTTTGTCCGCTTTGCGGAGCTAGCAAAGACGACTTCGAACCAGTCGACTGAGATGAGGCGGGAGAATCACTCCCGCTTTTCTTTACCTCAACGGGGGTGTTATTGTGAAAGATTATGTGATAGCCCTTTCCGGCGAAGCCGGGCAGGGGTTGAATACAATTGGCGATATGCTTGCACTAAGTCTCTTCAGAAATGGCTACTGCATCTTCACAGACAAAAGTTACCACTCAAGAATAAGGGGCGGAGAGTACGTCTACAGAATTCGGATCTCAGAGTCTCCTCTTCACTCGATGCGGCAGGAGTTCGATCTAGTAGTTTCTCTTAGCAAGAATACTACGCTTTCACAGCTCGAGTACTTCCACGATGGGACAACTCTTGTGTTCGATTCCGACTCAGATCGTGTAACACAGGAGGATGTCGATTTCAGGCTCAATGTGAAAGACTTTCCCTTCAAATCGATCGCCAAAGAGGCCGGGGAACCAAGAGCTCAGAATGTTGTTGCGCTGGGTGCTATCCTCAGCCTATTCAAAGTAAAAAAGGAGATTTCTTCTCGACTCATCGAAGAGGTCTTCTCCGGAAAGGAAGAGGTAATCAAACCAAATCTCGAAGCGTTGAAGAAAGGTTACGATCTTCCTCTGTCGATAGAGGTACCCGATTTTGACGTCCAGAAGCACGACTACTTTCTGA
Organism: Mesotoga sp. Brook.08.YT.4.2.5.2.; assembly: GCF_003351125.1. NCBI lineage: Bacteria > Thermotogati > Thermotogota > Thermotogae > Kosmotogales > Kosmotogaceae > Mesotoga > Mesotoga sp. Brook.08.YT.4.2.5.2. Next base: position 84,165 of record NZ_JPGZ01000014.1, on the reverse strand, counting down.
TGAACGGAACTGAAGGCACAGGTTTGGGAGCGATAGCTGCCGGCTGCAGATTCCTCGCTGCATATCCCATGACACCAGGAACGGGAGTCATGACATTCCTTGCCGCAAACGCTGAGAAGCACGGAATTGTTGTTGAACAAGCCGAAGATGAGATTGCTGCAGTGAATATGGTTATCGGTGGCGCATTCGCGGGGGCTCGTTCTCTTGTCACGACTTCAGGAGGCGGTTTTGCGCTCATGCAAGAAGGTGTCTCACTTGCCGCGATGACTGAGACTCCTCTGGTTATAGTCGATGCTCAGCGTCCAGCTCCGGCAACTGGTCTGCCGACGAGGACGGCTCAAGAAGACCTCCTCTTTGTCGTAAACGCCGGACATGGAGAATTTCCGAAGTACGTTGTCGCACCAAGAACCCCCAAAGACGCCTTCGAGTTAACTGAAAAGGCGTTCTTCATTGCCGACAAATATCAGATTCCTGCGATCATTCTACTAACCGAATCGCTCGTAGACTCCTCGGCAACCGTAGAAGCACCTATACACAAAGACGAGTTGCTCGAGAGGTTCATTGTTGAAGGAGACGAAGGATACCGAAGATTTGAGATTACCGATGACGGCATCTCTCCAAGAGCAGTCCCCGGAGGTAAGGCTTTGGTTAGGGTAGACTCCGATGAACATGATGAATATGGATTCATAACCGAGGACCTCAATATAAGGAAGAAGATGGTCGAGAAGAGAATGAGAAAGATTGATACTCTGCTCGGTGAACTTGCCGCTCCCGCCAAGTTCAATCTCGATGCCCCCTTGATTCTAATAAGTTGGGGCGACAGCTGGGGAGCTATCGACGAGTTTACTGTTGGCAGAAAGGATATTGGTTACGTCCACTACACCGAAGTCTTTCCAATCGATCCCGAGATTAAGGAAGAACTGGAAGGGAAGAGACTTGTTTCCGTCGAAGGGAACTTCACGGGGCAGTTTGCCAGTTTACTGAGGTCGAAGACCGGTCTCCCTATTGAGCACATAGGTAGATACGACGGCCGTCCGATCAGCGCAAACTGGATAGAGAAGACGCTCAAAGAGGAGGGGATTATATGAGTTTTTTGAGAGAAGTTGACCCGGCATGGTGTCCCGGATGCGGGAACTTCCCCCTCAGAATGAATCTTGCGAGCACTCTCGAGGAGATGGGGGTAGATAAGTCTCATTTTGTGATGGTAACCGGAATAGGGCAAGCCGCCAAGATGCCTCACTATTTGGATATCAGTTTCTTCAACGGACTGCATGGAAGAAGCCTTCCAGTTGCCTTTGCAATAAAGGCAGTGAATCCGGAACTCACAGTTATTGCCGAGTCTGGAGACGGAGACATGTACGGTGAGGGTGGAAATCATTTCATTCATGGAATTCGAAGGAATTTCGACGTTACTGTTCTGATTCATGACAACCAGATTTATGGCCTCACAAAGGGGCAGGGATCTCCGACTACCGGTAAAGGCCAGAAGACAAGCTCTCAGCTGCAGGGTGTTATGAACGAGCCGTTGAATCCTCTCGCACTGGCGATAACGATGGACGCCGCCTTCGTAGGCAGAACTTTCACTGGTGACAAGGAACACTTCTTCAAGGTCGTTTCTGCTGCGCTCAATCACAAAGGTTTTTCCGTGGTCGATATAATGCAGCCCTGTGTGACTTTCAACAAAGTGAATACGCTCAAGTTTTACAAGGAAAGGCTTTACGACGTGAGTGAAGAGAACGGCAACTACGATCCCACCGATAAGCCAAACGCCTTAAAGAAGGCCCTAGAATGGGGCGAGAAGATTCCTATGGGAGTTTTGTACTTGAACGAAAAGGAGACGTATCACGAACTCCATCCTGTTCTCAAAAAGAAGATCGTTCTGGCAAATGAGAGAAAGCAGATTGATATTTCTGCTGAGATGGAAGCCTTCAGGTAAAGAGCATAGAGACCCAAGTAAATATCGGTGACAGAATCAGGGCCGGAAGAAAGTTTCCGACCTTGATTTCTTTTATTTCAAGCAGTCTGATTCCCAGCCCGAGAAGCATTAGTCCCCCAACACCGGAGAAATCTCCCATGTATTGAGGGGTCTGTAGAAAGCAAAGAACACCTGCAAGAGATACTAGCCCTCCCTGTACAAGGTATACTGCTGCTGCAGAGAGGAGCACACCCTTCCCGAGAGTCGCGGCAAGCATTACAGATGATATCCCGTCCATAAGGGATTTGATGTAAATAAGCTCATTCTCTCCCGAGAGACCTGCACGTAGCGATCCGATAACCGTCACCGGGCCTGCAACGAAGAGAACCGAAGCAGTTATGAATCCCTTGACGAAGTTTGCATCTTCGCTTCTCTTGCCCACAAGCCTCCCTATCTTCTCCTCAATATCAAAGAATTCTCCTACAGCCCCTCCGACAATAAGACTACCGAGCACGACGAGGACGCTGTTGGTATCGAGAAACATGCTAATTCCCAGACCCATTGTCAGGAGTCCTATTACTTGAAAGAAGACCTTTCTATAGCGCTCCTTCAGAAGTTTTCCACCGAAGAGTCCTAACAATGATCCGATGATTACAGCGACGGTATTGACAATGACAGAAATATTCAACATCTCTTATCTCTCCTAATGAATAGAATCAACTCTTCTTCGCTTTGAGGGAAGCGGCGGAAAAGTTTGTAGTAGTTTAGCAGATACCGCTCCTTCTCTTCAAGTCGCTCCCGATGAAGATTAAGGTCAACATAGTCAGCAACAGTAACAAAAAAGTCAATTCTTCCATCTTTGAGATTCATAACATGTGTCGCTAAGTCCATAACCTCTGCCGGCCAGTGGGTCGCCACTACGACCGTCTTGTTTTCACTCTTTTCTACGTTCAAAATCTGCCGTACGGTTGCGACCGCCTTTTCATCTAGGCCGGATGTCGGTTCATCCAACAAGATGATCTCTCTATCGAGCGCGATTATCGAGGCGATTGCGACAAGTCTCTGTTCGCCGCCGGAAAGAGATAGAGGTCTCCTCGTTCCGAACTCGGCAAGATCAAAGCCTATCGATTCGACTATTTCTTCCAGACGTCTGGAAGCATTTCTTCCCGATCTCCTGATACCGAACTCTATCTCCTCTTTCACCGTGGCGTTGAAAAAACAATCCTCGGGATACTGGAAGATCATCGAGGAGATCGAAGAGAGGTCGCGGGATTCGCAATCAATTGTTCCTTCATCGGGTTCGATGAGACCGCAGAGAAGCTGGAGAAGTGTAGTCTTACCGGCACCGGTCCTTCCAGTAAGTATCACGAAGTCTCCCCGCTTCAAATCAAACGAAATCTTCTCAAGAGCCGGAATCCTCGAGTCCTTGCCCGGTCCCCTATAGGCGAATGATGCTTTACGAACCTTCAGCATGACTGGACTATCTCAAAAGGAACCGACATCCCGGCTTCATAGAATACCGAAGGAGTCCTCTTGAGTTCTTCAATACCCCCGTCGAAGAGCTTTCTCCTGTTTCCGATTATCACGAAGCGATCAAAGCCCACGACTTCAGAGAACCTATTAGTTGCGAATAGTAAAGAAGTCTCTGAACCGACAATTTCTGAAACCGTTTGCAGTATACTCTCTCTATCTTGCCTATCCATCATAGAAAGAGGTTCATCAAGCAGCAGAATAGATGGTTCCGAAATCAAGGCGGCAGCAATGGATACGAGCTGACGCTGCCCACCCGAAAGCGTAAGGATGTCTCGATCCAAAATCTCCGTTAAGCCGAATTTCCTGGCAGATTGCTGGATTCTTTCGAAAATTCTGTTCCTGTCCAGTTGCAGAGATTGAAGCGGAAAGGCAAGATTCTCTTCCACGGTCGCGCCAAAAAGTGCAGACTCGGGATTCTGAAAGACCATTCCGATTCCGCCATCTAAAGTAATCTTCCCAGAACTGAATCTTTTCAGGCCGGCAATCGTTCTAAGAAGGGTTGTCTTCCCCGAACCATTTCGTCCAAGAAGCGCTACGCTTTCTGCCTTTGAAACATCGAAAGAAAAGCTTTCCAGGATCTTTCTTCCATCGGCATGCACGGTTACAGCTTCAAGAGACAGAAGAATATCACAGCTTTCTCGAGACATAGACTCTTATACCGCCTGATTTCGTCGTAGTAATAACATTTCCGAAAGTCGTTTTCATTATCCCTTCAAGTCTCGACCCGCCCTTATTATGATAGGCGACTATCTGAAGTCTTCCATTTTCAGTTAAGAATTTCGGCGCTTCACAAATCAGCTTTTCCCAAACCGCTTTACCCGCAGCCATGGGTGGATTAGAGAGAATCGAATCGAATCGAAAACCCTCCCATGGATCGTAGAGGTCGCCTTTGCGGATGTCAGCTAGCAGATTGAAGTCCCTCGCATTGATCTTCGAAAAAGTCACCGCCCTGGTATTAGTGTCACTCATGAAAAGCTTTAGGTCGGGGTTTTCAAGTTTGAGGGTTATTCCTATTGGCCCGTAGCCACAGCCCAAATCCAGAAGATTCTCTTGGCCGTCCAAAACGCAGTTTTCAATCAGTATAAGAGAGGCCCTATCGGCTTTTCCGAAGGCAAAGACGCCATCCGGACTCTTAAAGGAATACGAATGACCGTTCTTCAGCCTGAACGTGGCGGGTTTAACTCTTTCCGGAGCTTCCGTCTGGTCCGTATAATAGTGCCGAAAGTCTTCTCTCATCCAAGTCTGCCCAGCTTTCTTCCTCCGAGTATATGGAAGTGGAGATGCTCGACTTCCTGACCGGAATCGCTGCCTTGATTGACTATGAGCCTGTATCCGCTGCTTTTTATTCCTTTTGACTCGACGATCTCATTCACCAGTGAGAACAGACTCTTGACGGCTACTCCATCACATTCTGCCAGCTCTTCGAGTTTCGCGATATGCCTTCTTGGAACGATTAGAATATGGGCCGGAGCCGAAGGATTGATGTCGTCAAATGCCACGAAAGTTTCGTTCTCTGCAATGTAACTGCTCTTGATTTCTCCGTTGGCGATTTTGCAGAAGATGCAGTCCAATGATCTCACTCCCTATCAATATAGTGATTCTTCATTATCTCTACAAGTAGATCCGCGGACCTTCCCGAAAGATTCGCGAAGTTCCTGTCGAAGTCTCTATTGGACTGTTCGTCAGCTCTGTCGAGAATAGTCTTCAGGACGATAAATCCGCAACCGTTCTCGTAAGCGACTTTTGCGAATGGTGCCGAATCCATGTCAAGTGCAAGTCCTCCATATGAGGAGTGCACTTCATCTCTTATAGATGAGTTTGCAACTACTGCATCGCCGGATAGAATCTTTCCAAACTTTCCTGCCTTGAAATATACTCTGAGGAACCTCATAAGAAGACTGTCCGATGCCTTCATAACCATCTTACCTTCGCTGAGAGGAAAGACTGTGTCGTACTCCTCGAATTCAGTGCCGACTACAACGTCACCAATTTCCACGGACTCATCTATCCCAGCCGCACCCGAAGTAAGGACCGCAAGTCTTGGGCTGAATCGATCTATCATCCTTTGTGTGATCATTGAGACCTCGACTTTGCCCACAAACCCTCCGCAGGCCACGACTTCGTTATTGCCTATTACTCCTCTGCAGTAGTGCCTTCCAAGAATCTCGCCCGATTCGAGGACAAGCATACTGTCCATCACAGGTCTTACTTCTGGAAGAAAGACGCCGAGAGCAAGAATCATGTCAACACCTCCATAGAGGATTATAACAAATAGGGGACCTCCGGTCCCCTATTCTTCTTCGTCGTCCTCGTCCGATATCTCTTTCACGAGTTCAGCCCAGGATTTGTTCACCTCTTCGAACTCCTCATCTTCAACGGAATATAGGTAGGGATTCTCATCGTCATCGTATTCAACTCTAAAAACAATGTACCCATCTTCTTCTCCGGCCAGTGAGACATCCTGTCCTTCTTCATAGAACTCCTCGACGACCCAGTAAAGCTTTCCATCGCTCTCAAGCTCGGCAATTACGTCGAAATGATGTTCTACTCCTTCTTCATCTGTGACCGTAAATCTGTCAAACTCAGCATCCTCTCCATGATCATGATCACAGTCAGGATCTGTACATTCGTCGCAGTCATGCATTTCAAGTTCTTCTCTTTCTTCCATCATAAACCTCCATTATTTCGCGATTCGGTTCATACTAACATAGTAACGTTGAAGACGCAACTTGATGACCGATGAATAATCGTATACACTGTATCTGGAGTGTGAAGGCAGTGCTTGAAATCGAGAGAAAGTTCCTCTTTGGAAAAGATTTGCCAGTAGAAATTATCGAAGAGGCAGAAAGACACCAGTTGATTATTCAGTGGTATCTAGAGCATCCCGATAGGCGGAGAATAAGACTCGGAGTTGATGAATCTGAGATTTTTCTAATTGAGACCGTGAAATCTGGGAGCGGTCTCGTTAGAGAAGAGGAGGAAAAGTATCTCGATCCTGCCAAGATCACCGAGATAGCTGAACAACTCAAAACATCCAGGGCAGTTATTAAATCGAGGCATATTTTTGCTCGCATGCAAGTTGAGGGTGTAATTGACTGGTATCTTCTTCCCCAGATGGGGTATGTTTTTGAAGTTGAAACGTCCAGTCCATTTGTGAGACTTCCCGATCCATGGGAATACTGGATGCAGCCGCAAGAAGGGTTTAGAGAAGTCACCGAAGAACCATATTACACAGCTAGATCTCTCGCAGTGGTTGTTCACGACATTGAAAACATCTTTCCTATGAGTTTGCCACTGATTAGCAAAAAACAGATGAAAAAATTTGAGATGCTCCTGAAACTGATCTACTAGAGCCCTAGCCCTTATCTATTTGAAGTGCAGAAGTAAGCAGTTCCAGATAGCTCTTATCGCTGTTCATTGTACGGAGGGACAGATCCACGACGAAAACTCCATGCACTGAAATCTTCTTCCCCTTTGAATCTTTGTAGCCAGCTCCATCATGAATAGCGAAGAATCTCCCGTTGTCCTGACCGAGATAGATCAGCGTATGGCCCGGCATATACAGTGGATTTCCGGGTCTTAGGGACCGCAACTGAATCTTCCTTTCTTCTGAATTTCCCTCGAAGAGAATTTTGTTCTTGGATCCCAGCATTTCCTGAGCCCAAGCATCTCTGGGAAGTACGAGACCAAAAGAGGCGAAGATATCCTGAACGAATCTCGAACAGTCCCTCCTGTTGTAGAGGCCTCCCCAGCCGTAACGCTCGCCGAGCATCTTGAAGGCTTGATTTAATATCTCCCTGCCGGTGAGCTTCAAGTTCCCGATTCTTACATCTTCGCTCATTCTCACAAGGCCTTTTCGAAAACTCAGCGAGCCCAACCTCTCTCTTGCAGGAATCTTGACTGTGAAACAACCAAATGGTCCTTGCGCATGGAGATTCTCGCTTTCTTCGGGATCCTCAAGAGGGAGTTTGTCTCCCATTTGCAGAAACAAACCCGAAGAATTTAGTTCAAAGGGGTCAGGCTCGATCTCTACTCTGCTGCCAGTTGCAAGGAGGAAGTTACTCGACCGGTAGAAGTTCTGTACAGAGAGCCTGCTTTCCGTAACGGCAGAATCATTTGCCTTCAGCCAGCCTCTGTAACCTGGGGTTTGAACGAAAAGCCACGAAGTGTCCCTGCTGCGCGCTAGAACCACAAATGGTGTCCCAAGGCTTACAGAAGTCAACTGGAGGCGGTCATTGTCGATATACTCGTCGCAGGAAATGAAATCTGTGGGAAGCGCTCTCAGATGAGTCCTCCGAGTCACGATGCCAAACTTCTCGGCAATATCCTGATCAAGGATAGCGGTAGCATTGTCAACGATGTCTCCGCGAATTCCCGAAGGGACAATCTCTCCTTCATTGCTCAAAAGAGGAGTTTGCATGAAGTGCTCGGGAATTGAACCGTTGATCATTGCTCTTACTTCATCAAACACAAGTCTCAAAGGAAAGTTTTCGAGCTTACAGGCAAATGCAGCGCGACCAGAAGCTTCAGCGCGTGAGATAACCGATCCGTTGAAAGCATGAATCTCATCCTCACTCAGCCACTCTTCATCTGGATCTGTCATCTTCTCGCACCAGAAGTTCGATTGCTGCATCTCTTTTGAAACGTTCTCCGGAAAGACCATGTACCGCTCAGAAGCCTTCTTCATCTTCGAAAACACCCCTTCCCGCTGCCTATTTGATTGCTCCCACTGTAATTCCTTGCAGGAAGTACCTCTGGAAGGCAAGGAAAACAATGATCATAGGAATTGCCGAGTAAGTAGCACTGGCCATTAGATACGAATACTGCATTGGAACCTGTTCCTGCAAGAGAGAGAGTCCTGCCTGAAGAGTTCTCATCTCCGAAGTGTTAGTAACAATCAGCGGCCAGAGAAAACTGTTCCACTGCCCCATGAAAGTGAAAATCCCCAGCACCGCCATTGCAGGCTTTGAAATAGGCACGATTATCTTCGTGAATGTCCTGAATTCGCTTGCACCATCGATTCTCGCCGCCTCGATGATCTCGGTTGGAACAGAGACCATAAACTGTCTCATCAGAAATACTCCGAAAGGAGCAGCAATCGCAGGCAAGATCAGCGCCTGATATGTGTCTACCATACCCATTTTCGAGATCAGGATGTATAGAGGCACAAGTGTTACCTGCGTAGGTATCATCATCGATGCAATGTATATAGAGAAGATCACTTTGCTTCCTGGGAATTTCTTCTTTGCAAGGGCGTAACCGGCCATGGCACAAACAAAGATCTGAGCAAGTGTGACCGTACCCGCAACTATGAAGCTGTTCAGAGTCCATCTGAATATTATCTTCCTTTCGAAAAGGTCCTTGAAGTTCTGGAGAGTAGGATTCTTTGGTATGATATCCGGAGGGAACTTCATGGTCAAAGATGGCTGAGTAAAGGCAGTGGCCACCATCCAGTATAGAGGAATGAAGGCGAGGGAAGCGAGTACTCCGAGAATCACCAAAGAGATCGCCTTTTTTATATTAGTCTTGGTCTTTGCTTTCATAACCGATCACCTCAATACTCCACATTGGATCCCAGCCACTTGAACTGGATTATTCCAAGTACAACCAGGATTGCGAACATAACCATTGACATTGCAGAAGCAAGCCCAAGGTTATAGTTCTTGAAGGCAGTTTCATAAATCAAATAGGCAATTGTCGTTGTTGAGAACTCTGGACCACCGCTTGTCATAATGTAGATATTCGAAAAGGTCTGAAAGTTCGCGATCGTTCCCATAACGAGAGCATAGAGGATAGTTGGCTTCAACAAAGGCACCGTGATCTTTCTGAAGACCGTCCATGAGCCTGCGCCTTCCAGTGTGGCAGCCTCAAAGTAGTATTCGGGGATCGATGCCATCGCTGCCGAAAGAAGAACTATAGTCGAACCTCCCCCCATTATTACCTGCATAATTATCAGCGATGGCATTGCCGTCAAGGACCTTCCAAGCCATACTACCGGTTCCAGCCCGAGAACGGTCATAAAATAGTTCAGAAGTCCGAAGTTCGGATTGAAAACCCATAGCCAGATCATTGAAATGATGACGGTAGAAGTTACATGCGGCAGATAGAAGGCCGCTTTGAAAAAAGTTCTTATGCCTTTTCTGAACGGGTAGATGAGCACTGTAACAAGCAAAGCCTTTCCGAGCCATAGAGGAACAACACCGAATGTGTAAAAAAAGGTATTCTTAAGAGATTTCAGAAAGAGCCAATCGCTCAGAATGCGTTTATAGTTGTCGAACCAGATAAATGTCTGTGAGAAGACGTTGTACTTGAACATACTGAGGTACATGCCCCAGCCAACCGGTACAAGAAAGAATACTGCAAACAGGGCAAAATGCGGAAGAATGAAGAGATATCCCGATCTACCCCTCCACACGTCGTTCAAGGTAGTTTTCCGTCTTATTGGTTTAACTGGAATCTGCTCCAAATCGATCACCCCATTAAACGGGAACAGCCCCGTGCCCTCAGGGGCGGGGGGCTGTTCCCTTCAACTCATCTGCTCAAAAATAGTAAGAGAGCGCCCGGTTCGCCTCGGTCACAAAACTATCGAGGGCCTCCTGAGCGGTCTTTGTCTTACCAAAGGCTCCCTGCATAGAACTGGTGAAGAACTTGGATATCTCCGACCAAGGGAAGCTCTGAGAACCAAAGAAGTCCATACCTGTCTCATCCATTATTCTTGCAAAAGTCTGAGCCTGTTCGTTGAGATAGTCGTCGTTCTGGAAGAGTATCGCATTAACGGACTTTCTCGCCGTAAGATAAGTCAAGCTTTCCAGCAGCGCCGTGTTCTCCTTGTTTGTCAGGAATTTCGCAAACTCCATTACGGCGTCCCTCTTTGCTTTGTCGTTCTGCTTGAAGACAACAAAGCCGCTGGCAGTAGCGTATGACGCACCCTTCTTTCCTTCAACGTGAGGGAATGGGGCAATTACCGGATAGAATGACTCTGTGAGCTGACCGGATTTTACGTATCGTGTGATTCTACCGATCTCGTAAGGACCGCCAAATCCGATGCTCGTTCTGTGAGAATGGAAGTTACCTATAACATCATATACTCCCATCGCTTCAACGGCACTAGGAGCGACCTTGTGTACTTCAACTAGATCGAGAAGGAACTGAAGACCTGCAACTGCCTCAGGAGTATTGAAAGTAACCTTCGTCTCATCTTCATTAGTCAGTTTCGCTCCATGTGCATAGATGAAATTCATAAGGTTGTGCGTGTCCTGCGCTCCGAAGCTGATTGCATAATGGTCAATCTTGCCGTCGCCGTCGGAATCCCATGTAAGCTTCTTGGCGATTTCGACAAACTCTTCCATTGTCCAGCCCTCTTCTACTATCTTTCGCCAGTCGACGCCGGCCTTCTCGAAATCGGGAGTGTAGAGAAGCATGCTGGTTCCCATGCCATTCGTCCCGAGGTTCCATGGCCAGATGTAGTGCTTACCGTCGACATAACCTGTCTCGAGAGCAAGATCGTAGAAGTCTTCAAGGTCTTCGGGAGAGATGTAATCATCGATCGGCTCGAGCAGTCCCGCTCCTACCCATCTGTTGTCCCAAACGGGGCCTTTGAAGATGTCGGGCTGAGTTCCGGTCGCGATGGCCGCAGCCATCTTCTGTGAATACTCCGTGTTTCCGACAACTACGTACTTAACCTCAACGTCCGGATGAAGTCTCATGAACTCCTCGGCAGCCCACTTCGGGAAGTCCTCTTCCGTCGGAGCCTTATCGGCCGGGAAGCCTGGAGGTGCAATTCTCCACGGGTTGATCCACCAGGTGATTGTGATCTTCCCGAGCGCAGAAATTGGAACAGCGAGCATCAACAATACAAGAAGAATAACGCTAAGCCTTTTCATAAAAACACCCCTTTCGATGTGAAGTTAACTCAAAGGTACTCCTTGAGTCTTTCTCGTAGACTCGATGGATCTGTGAATTGAAAAGCGATAATTCCCATATCTGCCGCCGCTTTCACATTTCTTGCCGTATCATCTGTGAAGAAAGCCTCCTCAGGCCCGCAATCCTCTTCATGAAGAATATGTCTGTAGAATCGTCTATCGGGTTTCGCAAACCCAATAATGTGCGAGGCGTAGACCCTGTCAAAGATGTTGTAATCGCCTCTTGACCTATGTACCTCGTAATGTGGTTCAATTGTGTTTGTTCCGGCAATCACTCTATATCTCTTACGCAACTGCTTAATTATTTCTATGGTCTCTTCAACTGGGGTGGGCTTGAAGAACATCTCCCAGATATTCCCCGGAACCGGTCTGCCCAGCTTTCTGGAGAGAGAAAAAACAAACTCCCCAACAGTTATCCTTCCGGTCTGCAAGGCAGTAAGGTTTTCCGTCTCGGCAATTTCGACGAAATCGTGTTCAGAAATCCCCAAGAAGTTTCTAATAGCTGGAACTACGCTGGTATTATCGGCTATTACTCCTCCCACATCGAAAACAAAAAGCTTCAAGACGACCTCCCGGTAATGTCTTTACAAGAGTACAACGAATGGACATTAACAGCAGAAAATGGCTATAACTCCCATTCGTAACAACCCTAAAAAAGAAGATACCAAAGTGTACTTTAATATAATACTATTTTGAGGGACGAGAAATCAAGTTTTCGCGTCGATGGCGACTGGAGAAGGGCGCAAAAAGCAAAGGGCTTTGGTTATAATCAAGATGAATCAACATTTTACGGAGGTGTTTCTTGAACCCTTTAATCTACAACCTCGGTCGATGCGGTCTCTTTGATGGGATAACAGTGGGACAGCTTGAGAGGATATTTGGTTGTGTGAGACACAGAGTAACCTTCTTCCTGCAAGGGGAGTTGATCGAAGAACAGAATGCTCTCTGCGATGAAATGTTGATACTTCTTCAGGGTAGTACCAAAGCTCAAATGCAAGATTTCTCAGGGAAAGCAATAACCATAGAAACGATGGAAGCACCCTCAATTCTTGCATCTGGCTTTCTCTTCGCCACAAAGAACGTAATACCGGTCGACATAGTCTCAACCGACAAGAGCGCTGTTCTGTACATTGAAAGGGATGGAATAATCTGGCTCTGTAGAGAGTATGAGGTTTTTCTGAGAAACCTGCTGAGAGACATGGGGGACAGACTCACCACACTGGCTGAGAAAATCTGGATGCTGTCTCTCAACACGCTTAACCAACGGCTCGCTAATTTCCTTCTGAGACAAAGCGAAGACCTGGGTAACGAGTTTGAGCTGAAGAGCACTAAAGAAGAGCTTGCCGATGCTCTGGGAGTTGCCCGTCCATCTCTTTCGAGAGTATTCGCCAGTTTTGTCGGTGAGAATATAATCAGACAGGAAGGCAAACTGATCAAGATATTGGATAGAGAAGCTCTGAAGAGAATCACGGGCGCTGTTTGAGGAGCTGTTCGATTTACCAAGCGGTTGAAGCAGTATCAGTTATGCTCTTTCCGCATTTTTAGGATCGCAGATCTAACTCGTAGCGTTCTGGGCCTGGAGTTTCCTTAAGGTCGATCGATGTTTCTAACATGATTTCATTCTGATAGTATTGATGTGTCAAGAGGAGGCGGTGTTATGGAAATAGGGATTTTTGGTCTGCCATTGAGTGGAAAGAGTACACTGTTCACCCTCCTAACCGGTGTTGAACCCCATTCAAGTCACAAAAACGAGGCCCATACAGCTGTTGCTAAAGTCCACGATAGGAGAGTAGACGAGCTTTCGAAGATCTTCAATCCGAAGAAGACTGTATATGCAACCGTTTCATTTACGGACATTCCTGGATACGACCTTTCCTCCAACCAGAAGGAAAAGAATCGAGTTCTCCAGTTCATACAGAACTCTGAAGCGGTTCTTGCAGTAGTAAGGGCGTTCAAGGACGCCTCAGTTCCCTGGCCAACCGAAGCCTACACACCTGTCAAGCAGCTGGAGACCATAGTGACAGAGCTTCTGGTTCGTGATATGGAGGTAGTTGAAAACCGGCTCGCAAGGCTTGAAGAAGCAAAAAAGAAACGAAAACTTTCAACAGAAGAGGAAAGAGAGATAGAACTTCTTCACCTGATCGAAAAGGGCTTTGAAGACAACAGCTTTGCCTCCCAAATCGATTTTGCAGAGGAAGACCTGAAGTTGCTCGGTTCGCTCGCCCTCTTCACAGCCAAGCCTATCATCGTTGCAATAAATCTCGATGAAAATCAGTTCTCCTCGGGTGAATATCCAGAGAGAGATTTGCTGCTCTCGAGAATAGACGAGAGTGGATTCGCGCACATAGAACTCTCTGGAAAGATTGAAGCAGAACTTGTGGAACTTTCAGATGAGGACAGGGAGATGTTCATGGAGGAACTCGGAATCTCCGAAAGTGGTATAGAAAGGCTTTCGAGAGTCGTGTATCGACACATGGGACTTATTTCCTTCTTGACCGTCGGCGAAGACGAGGTGAGAGCCTGGACCATAAAGAAGAACACCCCTGCAAAAGCTGCGGCTGGAAAGATACACACAGATCTCGAAAGAAGCTTCATAAGGGCGGAAGTGATACCATACGAGGAATTCATGACAGTGAGGAGTATGCAGGAAGCGAAGTCCAGGGGCATGGTTAAGGTTGTTGGAAAAGAGGAGATAGTCAAGGATGGTGACATCTTCCATGTCCTGGCCAATGCCTGATTTCACCTCTCTGAAGCTTGTAGATACTCACGCTCACATTTCCTTTTCTCAGTTCGACCATGACAGAGGAAGGATAATCGACCAGATAGAAGAGGACACCATCTCTCTTCTTATAGAGGTTGGAACCAATGTAAAGGACTCTCGAAGGGCGTCCGACACCGTGTGCGGTTTAAAGAACGCTTTTTTCTCCGCCGGGGTCCATCCCCACGACAGCAGCGAGCTCGATGAACAGGGAGTGCTTACACTTGAAAAACTCCTCTCTCATCCTAAGGCCGTCGCTCTAGGAGAAATGGGCCTCGACTACTTCAGAAACCTGTCTCCAGTCGATGCGCAGATCAACGCCTTCGAAATACAGCTAGAGCTTGCATCGAAACTGGGAAAGCCCGTAATTATTCACGTGCGCGATGCATACAACGAAGCCTACGAGATAATAAAGTCAACAGGATACTTCAACGGAGTAATTCATGCCTTTTCCGGTGATCTCGAGTTTGCCAGGAAGTTTGTCGATCTAGGCCTGTTCTTGGGAATAGGTGGACCGGTGACGTATAAGAAGAACGATGAACTAAGAAGAGTTGCGAGAGAGATTCCCCTTGAGAGGCTTCTCTGCGAGACAGACTGTCCGTATCTTCCACCGGTTCCCTTAAGAGGAAAGCGGAATGAGCCATACTACGTGGGGTATGTTATCGAAGAGATAGCCGCTCAGAAGAATATTCCGGCTGTAGACTGTTCCGTAAAGCTTTTCGAGAACGCTCTCGAGCTTTTCTCACTAAAATCATAGGGAGGTACTATGGGAAGACTCGAAGAGTTCAGGCGTTTCCGAGAGAAAATGAATAACAGAATTCTAGAAACTGGTAATATTGAGACGAAGCGTTTTTTCTCGCTCGATGGAGCCGTTTACAAAGACGGGGCTCTCGATTCGAAAACGAAAGAGCTTATGGGATTGGTCGCTTCTGCAGTACTCAGGTGCGATGACTGCATTGCGTATCATATAATCCAGTGTAAAGCTACCGGTTCAAGTCGTGAAGAGATTATGGAGGCGCTCAATGTCGCACTAGTAGTCGGAGGCTCAATCGTCATACCACATTTTCGCAGGGCAGTTGAGCTGCTAGACGAACTGGAGGCAGAGTAATGCCCGGAAGACTGTTCTTATTCGATGGAACCGCGATTTTCTACCGCGGTTATTATGGAATTGATGTCACCCTCACTAATTCGAAGGGAGAGCCGACCAATGCTCTCTTCGGAACGGCCAGGATGCTTTCGAAGTTCACGAAAGAGAGAATGAAGGAAGGCGACTACGCAATCTTCGCCTTTGACAGAAAAGAAGAGACGAAGCGTCACAAGGCATACGAGGCCTACAAAGCTACAAGAGAAGCGATGCCTGATGCTCTTGTTGCACAGTTGAGGGATATTCCCGAGCTCGTCGAAGCGTTCGGAATCAAGTTCCTTTCGATTGCCGGGCTTGAGGCCGATGATATAGTTGCAACAGCGGCAAAACGTTATAGAAATGACGTCGACGAAGTGCTGGTCATTACGGGAGACAAGGATCTTCTTCAGCTTGTAGATGATAAGATACGCATTTTGCGTTTCGTTACAGGCCTTACCGATCTCGAGCTTTATGACAAGAAGAGAGTGCTGTCGAAGTTCGAACTCGAGCCAGAGAGGCTTCACGCCCTTCTATCTCTTGCAGGGGATTCATCCGACAACATCCCCGGGATTCCGGGAATCGGAATAAAGACTGCTCAGAAGCTTCTGAAGGAGTATGGCGATATCGACGGCATTTACGAGAACATAAGACAGTTGAGTCCGGGACTTAGGAAGAAGCTAATTGACGGGCGAAACTCGCTGGAATTGTCGATGGAACTCGTCAGACTCTTAGATGATGAAGACTTGAAGATCACTCTGGATGATATAAAATACCAAGGCTACAGAAAGAGTGATCTTCGGAAAGTTCTGCTCAAGTTGGAGTTCTCCTCGATAATCAATGAGTATAGTCTGATCGATGAAGCAGATGACTCGCTTTTGGATATAGACGGATACAGACTCTTGAAGAGCGAAAAGGAGCTCGAAAAGCTGTTTGCCAGGATGCGCGAAAATCCTCTGTTCGCGATTGACCTCGAGACTTCCTCGCTGGATCCTCATTCAGCCGAGATAGTAGGCATTTCTGTCTCTTTTGAGGAAGGGACCGGGTACTATATACCAATCGCTCACAAGTCAAATGAATGGCAGGCTGACAAAGATAAGGTTCTCGAGAGACTAAAAGAGCTGCTCGAAGACGAAGCGACGAAAGTGATCGGTCAAAATCTGAAGTTCGACTATTCGGTACTGTCGGTAAACGGCATTCATCCGGTCGACCCTGAGTTTGATACTATGATTGCAGCTTATCTGCTCTCTCCGGATACAAAACGCTTTAATCTTGACGAACTGGCGCTGAAGTTTCTTGGATACAAGACGATCAAATTCGAAGACCTTATGAAGAGGAACCAGTTGGGCACTGATTTTTCAAAAGTGCCGCTGGAAGAGGCGGCACGTTATTCTGTTGAAGATGCAGACATCTCTCTGAGGCTTTCTGGTGTTTTGAGAAAGAAGATATACGAACAGGAGCTCGAGGAGATTCTCAGAGACATAGAGTTGGCTTTGATTCCTGTGCTTGCCGATCTAGAATTGAACGGAGTGTACTTCGACATTCCCTCGCTCAACGGCCTGTCAAAGAAGTACGGAAAGATTCTTGACAAGATTCTTGAAGATCTCTTCACTTTGACCGGGGAGCAGTTCAATCCTAACTCTCCTTCTCAAGTGGGTCGTGTCCTTTTCGACAGACTGGGACTCGCTCCTTCGAAGAAGACCAAGAGCGGCTCTTATTCAACAAGCGCGTACGCTCTTGAAGAGCTCGCAGGGGAACACCCGGCGGTTCAGAAGCTTCTTGACTACAGGAAGTACCAGAAGCTGAAGGGAACGTATCTCGATTCGCTTCCTGCTCTTGTGAACAGCGTGACGGGAAGAATACACACAAGTTACCATCAGACGGGAACGGGAACGGGAAGGCTTTCAAGCAGTAATCCAAATATGCAGAATCTTCCAATAAGAGATGAAGAGGGAAAGGAAATAAGAAAGTGCGTTGTTCCCCAGAAGAAAGGCTGGAAAATAGTCAGCGCAGACTATTCTCAGATTGAGCTCAGAATTCTCGCACATCTTAGCCAGGATGAGCAATTGCTAGATGCCTTCAAGAACGAGAGAGATGTTCACAGCCTCACTGCTTCAAATCTTTATGGAGTCAAGGGAAGCGATGTAACAGAAGAGCAGAGGAGAATAGGAAAAATGGTGAACTTCTCGATAATTTACGGCATCTCTTCTTACGGACTTGCAAATAGGCTGAAGATCCCTTCCAATGTCGCCGAGGAAATGATTTCCAATTACTTCAAAGCCTATCCACAGGTAAGGTCCTTCATTTCCAATACCATCTCTGAGGCCAAAGAGAAGGGCTTTGTCAGAACTATGTTTGGAAGAAGGCGAGAGATACCGCAGTTTAAGACTAGGAATCGAAACGTCATTCAGGAAGGCGAGAGAATTGCCATTAACACTCCTATTCAAGGAACAGCTGCAGATATAATGAAGATGGCTATGATAAAGATCTATAAGCTTCTCAACGAAAACAGCATGGAGAGCTTTGCCATTCTTCAGGTCCACGATGAGATGGTTTATGAAGCTCCCGAAAGTGAGCTTGATAGACTCAAAGAGATTCTGAAGGAGGGAATGTCAAAAGTTGTAACTTTGAGTGTTCCTCTGGATATCGAAATCTCTGTAGGTGACTACTGGTGTTGATAAGGAGAGCAAATACAGTTGAAGGATAAGAGAAGTAAGATCGACTGGACGGCTCTCTCATCGCTCTATCAGTTTGCAGTTATTGTAATTGCTAATATAATGGTCTCAGGAGGTATTGGCTACCTTTTTCATAAGTACGTCGGAATGAATAGACTCTGGATTTCGTTTTTCATGCTTTTCGGAGCTTTTTCAGGCATATATAATGGGATTAGATATTTGATGAAAGAGGCAGAGAGATATGACAGAAACAAGGACAATGATGATCAAGACATCGATAATACTGGCAGTCCTGGCAATGGTTGAAAGCGCCGTCCTTGCATTAACACCTCTGGGCGAGTCAGAACTGGGTGTCTTCTACGGAACATTGTTTGCCATGATCGGTTTGCTCCTGCTAAACTATGATGCACACACTCTAATCAGGGAAAAGAAGAGGGTTCCCGCTGGCTTTATTGCAAGATACGTGCTGTACGGTATCTGTTTTGCAACTGCAGCCACCATCTCCCTCGAGTTTTTTCTTGGAAGCTTTCTCGGAGTGATGAATCTGAAAATCGCCGCAATTGCTTTTGGGGGGTGGCTCTGTGAAACTTAATCTCACTAAGTCTGACAAGATCTTCCTCGGGGTTGTCTTTGGCGGATATGTTGCAGTGATTATCTATATAGTTGCCACGGGCTACAAGTTCCAGCTTGAAGGCGTTGGGCAGCGATGGATATATCAACTGCCGTTTGGAGAAGGGCCGCTCAGCAGGATCAATCCACTAACAATAATCATGACGTGGGTGGTAATGGGGATAGTGATCTTCATGGCAACCAGGGTGAAGGTTTTCAAGCTCGTGCCCGGCAAAAAGCAAAGTCTTCTGGAGGCGTTGCTCGACTATATCTACGATCTCGTGAAGGATTCAGTTTCGAGAAAGGAGTTTGTGAGGCCGATATTCGATATTGCAGCCTCTCTGTTTCTGTTCGTAATCGTCTCAAACTTCATCGGAAGCTTCCCTGGAATAAACGCCATTCCTCTCGAAAGTGGAGGAGTGAAGTTCACAATTCTTTCAGACAGCTGGTACGCTCCTACCTCGGATCTGAACATGAATCTTATGCTCGCCTTCTTCGTTTTTGTCATGAGTCACGTCTACGCGATAAAAGTGAAAGGGTGGAAGAGTTGGGGAAAGAGTTTCTTTGAACCAATATGGTGGATGTTTCCCATTAACATCATCGGAGAAATCGCAAAACCATTATCACATGCTTTGAGGCTTTTCGGAAACATCATGGGCGGATCGATACTGATACTTATTCTTGGCTATCTTGTGAAGTACTTTGTTTTGCCTGCAGCTCTGTGGGGTATTTTCGGACTCTTCTTCGGGGCGATCCAGGCGCTTATCTTCACAATACTCGCAATTGCATATATTAGCTCATTAATAGAGTAAGGAGGTTTTCACAGTGGATATTGGAGAAGGCTTGATGCTGATGGGAAAGTTCATTGGTGCCGGACTGGCAATGGGCATAGGTGCTATCGGTGCCGGTATCGGTGAAGGTAGAATCGGTGCAAGTGCTATGGAGGCAATGGCAAGACAACCGGAAATGATCGGTACTTTGACCACGAGGATGATTCTTGCAGACGCTATCGCTGAAACAACTGGAATCTATTCGCTTGTTATAGCGTTCATGATTCTTCTCGTAGTCTAAATATCTTCCCCTGAATAGAGGAGGGGTGATAACTTGATTGAACTTAATCTGACGGCCATATTGTCGATACTGAACTTTTTGCTGCTCTTCTTTGTTCTGAAGAAGGTGCTATTTGACAAATTCTTCGACATCCTAAGACAGCGAAAAGAAAAGATCAGCAATGAGATAGCTGAGGCCGAGAAAATGCGGACTGAAGCCAACGAACTCAGAAGAGAATACCAGGCAAAAATGGAAGAGGCGCGTTCTGCTTCAGACGAAATCGTAGCACAGGCTGAAAAGCTAGCGGAAGAGATCGTAAGACAGGCAAGAGAAGATGCACAGGACGAGATACAGAGAATGTATAAGTCCGCCGAGCTTCAGATTCAGCGTGAGCGGGAAGAAGCTGCCGATGAGGTAAAAGGAGCGATAGTAACTGCCGCAGTAGCCATAGTAGGAAGGTTTCTTCAAAAGGAAATGGACGAAAACGCAAGGAAGCAATATGCAAAGAGGATTTTGGAGAGCATGGGTGATAAGGAGTGAAGAGAATTCTTTCACTTTCGGCAAAATACGCCAACGCTCTCTTCTTAAGCCTTCCCGAAGAGGCTAGAGAGCAAGGGCTGAAACAGCTCCATGAGCTTTCTAAAAGTGTTTCTAACATCGACCTTTCGAAATTCCTATTCGACCCAACTCTCGATGCAGAGAGAAAGGTAAGGATCTTCCTTAGCTTCGTTGAAAAACCTCTGGAACAGATTGAAAGGTTGATTTCGCTTCTGGTCTCTATGAAGAGGCTTGAATTGCTGGAAGATATCGTGATCTCCTTTGGTGCAAGGCTTTTGCTTGAAAGCAACAGGATTGATGTTGAAGTCGATTCGGCAGTAGCTCTCAGTTCTGAAGAGAGAGTTGCCATTCTCAAGAAAGTGAGAGAAAAGACTGGAATGGAGGGGGTTATGAAGGTCAATATTAATCCATCTCTCATTGCAGGATATGTAATTAAGTTCAGAGACGAAGTAATAGACACAAGTCTCAGCGGTCGTTTAAAGAGAGTGAGCCAGGAGCTGGGCTCGGGCCCTCGGGAGGTGATTGAGTGAAAATCAGTCCATCTGAGATTACGAAAGTCATACAGAATCAGCTAGAGAAGACTGACATAGAGTTTGATTATTTCGAAGCGGGAAAGGTAATACAAATAGGTGACGGCATTGCGAGGGCATACGGCCTCAAAGGTGTAATGGCAAATGAGCTCGTGAAATTCGAGAATAACGTCTTCGGTCTTGCATTGAACCTTGAAGAGGATAATGTAGGTATAGTTATTCTAGGGGAATACAAAGAGATAAAAGAAGGCGACCTCGTCAGAAGGACCGGCAGGATCATGGAGGTCCCCACAGGACCTGAGCTCCTGGGAAGAGTCGTGAATCCTCTCGGAATTCCACTAGATGGAAAGGGGCCTGTTCAAACAAAGAAATTCAGGCCAGTTGAAGTGAAGGCGACTGGAGTTGTAATGAGAAAACCGGTCGACACTCCTCTACAGACGGGAATAAAGGCAATAGATGCGACGATCCCCATTGGAAGAGGACAGAGAGAGTTGATAATTGGGGACAGGCAGACCGGGAAGACGGCCCTAGCAATCGATGCGATAATAAACCAGAAGGGACAGGGCGTGAAGTGCATCTACGTCGCAATTGGTCAGAAGACGGCCGCCCTTGCCAGGATCATCGATAAGCTGAATCAGTTCGGGGCAATGGAGTATACGACGATTGTCTTTGCTTCGGCTTCAGATACGGCATCTCTCTCCTATCTCGCTCCGTATGCGGGAGCTGCAATGGGCGAGCACTTCATGTTTGAGGGCCAGGACTCTCTTGTCATCTACGATGATCTTTCCAAGCATGCATCCGCTTACAGAGAGCTTTCATTGTTGCTGAGAAGGCCGCCTGGAAGGGAGGCTTATCCCGGAGATGTCTTCTATCTGCATTCCAGATTGCTAGAGCGGGCTGCAAGGCTCAACGAGAGTTTCGGTGGAGGCTCTCTCACCGCCTTACCGATCATCGAGACGCAGGCAAACGATGTATCGGCATTCATACCGACTAACGTAATATCCATAACGGACGGACAGATTTATTTGGATCCCAACCTCTTCTATGCGGGAAATCGACCTGCAATCAATGTCGGCCTCTCGGTTTCGAGGGTTGGAGGGGCTGCGCAGATTAAGGCTATGAAGAAGATTGCAGGAAGTCTGAGAATCGAGCTTGCTCAGTACAGAGATTTGCTCTCTTTTGCTCAGTTTGCGACCGAACTCGACAAGGCCACCCGCGACCAACTCACGAGGGGAGAGAAGCTTACGGAACTTCTCAAGCAGGATCAGTACGTCCCAATGCCGGTTGAAGAACAGGTCGCTGTTCTTTACACCGGAACAAAGGGTTATCTTGACGAAATGGAAACTTCGAAGATTTCGAAATTCGAGGCCTCTCTACTCAAGACGCTTCGCAGCTCTTACAGTGATGTACTATCTTCAATAAGAGAGAAGAAGGTCATAGAGGAAGGTATAGAGACCCGTCTTAAGCAAGCTATAGAAGACACCAAGAAGCAGCTTGAAGAGCGAGGTTGATTGACGGTGAGCAAGGGTAAACTGCGTACGATTAAGAAACGCATCGAGTCAACGAACTCGACGATGCAGATTACCCGCGCCATGGAGATGGTCGCGCGGGCCAAAATCAACAAAGTTCAAAAGGGACTGAAGTTCGTCAGGCTATACGAAAGAGCTATGGAGCGGGCTCTCATCAGAGCTTATTTTGGAGATTCGAACCATCCCGACTCCGGGGGTGAAGGAGAGATTCTTCTCGTAGTCAGCTCAGATATGGGACTTGCGGGAGCCTTTAATGCAGAGATAATGAAGGCAGCCGAGCGCGAAGTTGCAAAGTCAAACGTCATACACATCGTTACGGTGGGAATCAAGGCCGAAAGTCATTTCAAGAAGAGCGGAGTACCTATTACTCCTTTCAGTCATTTCTTCGATACTCCCGATCTTGACGAGGCGGCAATTATCGTTGACGATATTGAAGAAATCATGGATAGCAAGAACGCGTCCGGCTTGAAAATGGTTTTCAGCAGTTTCAAGAATCCGCTCGCTCAGATACCGAAGACTGTCAAGCTTCTTCCCGTTGAAGATTTTGAGAAGCCAGACAACGACTTATTTGATTTCGAACCTGAAATCGAGGTTCTGTACGAAGATGTGCTTAATTCGTGGCTTGTAGCCAAAGTTCTTCAGGGCTTATATGAAACGAAGGTCGGGGAACTCTTCTCCAGACAAGCTGCAATGAAGAACGCAACCGAGAATGCAAAGAACATGATAGAGCAACTGACTCTGGTTAGGAATAAACTGCGCCAGTCGAATATCACACAGGAAATAATCGAAGTCGTAAACGGCGCTGAAGCGCTTAACGGTTAATTGATTTTGGAGGTGTGAGTGTGCCCGACAAAAAGGAACAAAATATTGGGAAAATAATCGCGATAACTGGTCCGGTCGTAGACGTATCATTCGAAGGAGCGAGGCTTCCCGACATTCTGAATGCCCTGAAAGTAAAGAACGAATTCTTAGATAAAGAGATAGTACTCGAAGTTGCCCAGCTGATTGGAGATAACAGCGTCAGGGCAATTGCCTTGGACAGTACAGACGGACTCGTGAGGGGCCAGGAAGTACTTGATACTGAAAAGCAGATCACCGTACCTGTCGGAGAAGAGATTCTCGGAAGAATGTTCAATCTTCTCGGCGAACCGATCGACGAACTTGGAGAGGTAAAGTTTGCCGATCACTGGGAGATACACAGAGCGTCTCCTTCAGTCACCGACCAGCAGACCGAAGTCGAGATACTTGAAACGG
Source organism: Mesotoga sp. Brook.08.YT.4.2.5.2. (assembly GCF_003351125.1). Classification (NCBI taxonomy): domain Bacteria; kingdom Thermotogati; phylum Thermotogota; class Thermotogae; order Kosmotogales; family Kosmotogaceae; genus Mesotoga; species Mesotoga sp. Brook.08.YT.4.2.5.2. The sequence continues at coordinate 60,712 of NZ_JPGZ01000014.1, read as the reverse complement.
GAATAAAGGTCATCGATCTTCTTGCGCCATTCAGCAAGGGCGGAAAGATTGGCTTCTCCGGAGGTGCCGGAGTCGGAAAGACGGTTCTCGTTATGGAACTCATAAGAAACTTCGCAATCGAGCAGAAGGGGCTTTCTGTCTTTGCCGGAGTCGGTGAGAGAACTAGAGAGGGAAATGATCTTTGGCTCGATATGCAGGAGGCCGGTGTCATTGAAAATACCGCTCTCGTTTTTGGGCAGATGAACGAACCTCCTGGAGCAAGATTCAGAATCGGTCTCTCTGCTATAACCATGGCTGAATACTTCAGAGATGTTCAGAAGAAGGACGTTCTCGTATTCATTGACAACATCTTCAGATTTGTTCAGGCCGGTTCAGAGGTTTCGGCTCTCCTTGGAAGAATGCCTTCAGCGGTTGGTTACCAACCGACATTGGGGACTGAAATGGGAAACCTGCAGGAGAGGATCACCTCGACGAGATCTGGTTCTATTACTTCCGTCCAGGCAATATACGTTCCTGCGGACGATTTCACTGATCCGGCGCCTGCTACTACCTTCAGCCATCTCGATGCGACCGTTAACCTTTCGCGTTCAATAGCCGAGCAGGGGCTGTACCCGGCCGTTGATCCGTTGGATTCGACGTCGAAAAATCTTGATCCCGTAGTTGTGGGCCAGGAACACTACCAGGTCGCAAGAAGCGTCCAGGAAGTTCTTCAGAGATACAAGGACCTTCAGGACATCATTGCGATTCTGGGTATGGAAGAGCTGTCTGAAGAGGATCAGCTAGCCGTTCAGAGAGCGAGAAAGATCCAAAGGTTCTTGACGCAGCCGTTCTTTGTCGCTGAGAAATTCAGTAACATGGATGGGAAATACGTCCCCATTTCCGAAACGATACGTGGGTTCAAAGAGATACTCGAGGGCAAACACGACTCTCTTCCTGAACAGTCCTTCATGATGGTTGGCACGATTGATGAAGCCGTTGAGAAGGGCAAGAAGCTTACGAAGGGTGAATGACTTGGCATTGAAGACCACGATAATCACGCCTTATGAGATCGAGTGGGAGGGAGAAGCAGATTACATCTCCTTCCGCTCGACCGAAGGGGAGATAGGCTACCTGCCTGAAAGAGCTCCAGCTCTTATGAAGTTGACCGTTGACGTAATGGAGATAACGTCAGGTTCTAAGACTTTGCGGTTTGCCGTTCACGGAGGATACGTTCTCCAGGAGAGAGACAGCTTGACTATTGTGACCGATGCCGCCGAAACTCCTGAGGAGATTAGCGTAGAAAGAGCAAAGCAGCGGCTAAAGAGAGCAGAGGAATTGCTGGAAGTAAGTAAATCCAGGCGCGAAAGGGCTAGAAACGAGGCCAAACTGCAAAGACATATGCTTAGAATCAGAGTGGGGTCTGGGGAATAGCTGCTCCTCTTGAAGAGCCGTCCTCCGAGAAGAGCATCAGTTGCAAGTTCCCTGTTGCAAGTTGCAAGACTTTGAAGAAGCCAGTCTGCTTAGGCAGGCCAGTCTTTGCTTCGCAAAGGCAAGTTCCGCTTCGCGGGCAAAAGAGCCGCTGGACGCTGGAAAGAACCGCTTTGCGCTTAAGAGCGGAGAACCTGCTGATCGCTTTGAAGAGCAGTCCTCCGTTATGCGTCCCAGATCATGGACCCGTCCTACGATAAGATCAATCGAGGAACTGCGTTGTCGAGACGTTCGCTGCGCTCATTAGAAGGCTCCAATTGACACGTTAACCGTTGACGGTCCGCCGTCCTCCGAGAAGAGCATCAGTTGCAAGTTCCCTGTTGCAAGTTGCAAGACTTTGAAGAAGCTAGTCTGCTTAGGCAGGCCAGTCTTTGCTTCGCAAAGGCAAGTTCCGCTTCGCGGGCAGAAGAGGCGCTTGACGCTTAAGAATAAGGACCCGTTGATCGCTGTGAAATGCGGTTCTCCGTTGACAGTCCAAGGGCATGGACCCGTCCTGCGATAAGATCAATCGAGGAAGTGCGTTGTCGAGGCGTTCGCTGCGCTCACGAGAAGGTGGGAGAAAAGCCAGTCACTGCTGAAATAAGACGCAATGCCGCCTTCGGCGGGACGCAAGGCGCCGAAGAGCATCGGCGGACGCAAGGCCCGCCTCACCGGATCGCAATGCCCGGAAAGGCATCACTTCCTACTTTTGAAGAGGTCTATCGATCTTTCATTTAATTGCGTTTTCTCTTGAATGCTTCTATCAAATCCGTTTTTCTCTCTTCGCCTCTGAGAAGAGCGGCGACATTCTTCCGGTGTCTGAACAGAGACAGCCCGAAGAAGGCGAGCATCCAAAGACCTACGGCGTAGCCTTCAGTCAGGAAGAGGATGCTAGATAAAATCGCCAGAGCAAGAACTGAACCAAGGGAAACGTATTTAGTGAGCAGAACGATCGGTACCCATATTCCAAAGAAGACCGCAACATACCACGGTAATGTCCCTGAAAGCGTCCCCACCGTGCAGGCAACGGCTTTGCCACCTCTGAATCTGAGGAAAATCGAATAGCTGTGGCCCACTGCTGCAAAGAAACCGATCATCATACCTTCGGGCAATGAGACTCCAAAGACAGCTCTAGCGATTATCACGGGAATGAAGGCCTTCACCCCATCCAGAATCATGGCGACGGCACCAGCATAGCCCCCCATGCTTCTAAGAACGTTTGTTCCACCTACGTTTCCACTGCCCACCCTGGTAATATTCACGCCCTTAACAAGTGGCACAATGAAACTGAAGGGGATGGAACCCATAATATATCCAACAAGAGCAAATACTACGTACCTCATCTCTTCCTCCTGAGCTTCAAGAAGATTGGAGTTCCGTCGAATGGATCGAAATTAAGCCGAATCGTGTTTCTAATCCCTCTAAGATAAGGCTCGGTAAAGAGCGTAGGGTCGTTTACATTCAGCATTATTATCGGCGGCCTGCTTGAGATCTGGGAACCGTAATATATCTTGCCTCGCTTCTTCCCCTTGCCGGGTGCCGGCGTTCCCTCCGAGTATCTCTGAATGAGAGTGTTAAGAAGGCCGGTCGGAATTCTTAGGTCTATCTTCTTACTTACAAGCCTAATGTTGTCGATAAGATCGTCCATACCTTCACCGGTCTCGGTTGAGGTGAAGAGAACGGGACTGTAGTCTATGAAGTATAGGTCCTGTTTGAAGGTTCGCAGCAACGCCTTCCTGCGTCTATCATCAGCAAGGTCCGATTTGCTGAAGACAGCAATGGTCGCCTTACCGTTCTTTTCAGCGAGTCCAGCGATGCGCTGGTCTTGATTGCCAACTCCGTCAGCCGAGTCAATTACCATTAGTATGATATCGGATCTCTCCAGAGCGTCAATTGCTCTCATTACGCTGTAGTATTCAACATTCATTACCTTCACCTTAGACTTCTTCCTCATTCCTGCAGTGTCAATGAAGGTCATTGGTATACCGTCTACAACGACAGTCTCATCGACTGTATCTCGGGTTGTCCCCGAGACTTCAGTTACAAGGCTTCTTGGACTGCCGACTATCCAGTTGAAGATAGAGGACTTTCCCGCGTTTGGCTTACCGACAATTGCTATTTTCAGATCGCTTTCTTCGCCACTTTCCGCTTGTATCGAGTGTCCCAGCGAGGTCAATCGATCGAAGATCTCGTCGAAAAGCAAATCGATGTTAAGACCGTGGGCCGAGGATACCTTTATGGGATCTCCAAAACCAAGTGAAAAGATCTCGTTTCCCATACTTGAATAAAAGTTATCGGGGTTCTCAACCTTGTTGGCAACGAAGATCACTTCAAGTCTCTGCTTTCTCAAGTAATCTGCGAGTTCGATATCGGCACTTGTAAGCCCGCTTCTTCCATCGACAACAAAAAGAATGAGGTCTCCCTCACTCAGAAGCTCAAGGGTGACCTCTTTCATCTTTTCTTCAACGATGTTTTCTGGATTCTCAAATAGTCCACATGTGTCTACAAGCTGAAAGGTTCTCTGTTGCCAGTTAACTCTCCCTACCGTGAAGTCACGGGTAACCCCTGGAATGTCATCAACTATAGCTCTCCTACCACCAACAAGTCTATTGAATAGAGTCGACTTTCCAACATTTGGTCGTCCGATTATCAGGACGGTGGCCACTAGAGGCTTTCTCCTTCTTCCTCAAGCTGATTCTTAATCATTTCTCCAAGGCTGTTGGAACTGACGGTTCCATTATCGTTGAAATCCTTGAGAACTTTCTCGGTCTCGGCCGCTTCTTTATCTTTTATGAGCTGCCTTATCGACACAACCATGTTTCGAGTGTCGTTATCCGGGTCGTAAACCAAACGGATTATCTTGAATTGATCATGCTTACCGACTTCAACCGAGTCCTCGATATTCTCTGTCCGCTCAAGAGATACCTGCGAAACGGGCAAGAAGGCCTCAACACCGTATGAGTCGACCATGATTATTGCTCCAGACTTCGTGAGTCTTGTCACGGTCCCACTAACTTGATCTCCCACAGAAAGCTCTTCGGAAACCTTCTCCCAGGGATCGGGAGTTGCCTGTTTTATGCTAAGCCTCATCCTCCTGTTAACTGTATCTATAGAAAGTATCTTTACCTCTATTTCTTCTCCTTCTTTAACAACATCCTCGATTCTATCGACGAAGTTCCACGAGACCTCAGATACCGGAACAAATCCAGATACGTACTCTTCAAGCTCGAGAATTACCCCGGTAGGCAATACCTTTGCCGTCTTAGCCTTTAGAACGTCTCCCTCTTTGTACTTGTCGCCGATGTTTTCCCACGGGTCGCCCAGGGCTTCCCTGTAAGAGAGTGAAAGGGTCCGCTTTTCTTCGTTTATCTCCTTGATGTTCACTTTGACCTCGTCTCCAACTTCTACAACGCTCTTGAGATCCTTCTTGATGTTTCCCCAGAATACTTCTGAAATGTGTACTAATCCTTCCACTCCGGGCTCAAGCGATACGAAGAAACCGAACGGGGTGATGTTTTTTACCGTTCCAACGACCGTAGAACCGACTTCGTATTTTTCCTTCAAGGTCGACCAAGGGTCTTCCGTCATCTGCTTAAGCGAGAGAGATATCTTCTTCTCTTTTTCATCGATTCCAATTACCTTTGTCCTGACCGTCTCGCCGGGCTTCAGTAGATCGCTTATCCTCACACTTGGATCCCAGCTCATTTCAGATGCCGGAATAAGCGCAGTTACATTGTCGTTTAGCTTCACGAAGGCGCCGAAATTCTTTATTGACTCGACTTTGCCTTCCAGTTCCTGGCCGACTTCGATTGTCTTGAAGTAGGCATTTATTGCCTCTTCCTGAAATGCTTTTAGCGAAACTACTACGTTTATTCCATTTCGTTGTCTCTTAAATCTTATGACCTTGAACTTCATTGTTCCTTCTGGAGCCGGATCTCCCTTTCGGATTCCCGACTCTGAGCCTGGAAGAAATGCGGGCACCGTCTTCAAAAGCCGCACATTGTACCCGGCGTTCGTCTCCGAAACTATCTTTCCGTCAATGGCTTTGCCTTCTCTGTAAGCCTTCTCAACCTTGCTGACCGCTTGCCTGGCATGGACTCTCTTTTCAGAAACAGTGCTTCTTCCTTCCTCTTCGTTGGTCTTGATGACCATGACTTCTATCTTATCTCCAACGTTGTACTCTTCTAGATCATTCACTAACTGGTCCGCAGGAACGAACCCATCGAGCTTCCCGTCCATAATCACCATCAGTCCATCAGGCTGGACGGAGAAAACCTCTGCATCCTTTCTATTTCCTTTCCTTGCCGAGGAAACATCCATCTGTTCAAATATTTCCTCCATGCTCAGGTTTTCATCTTGCTGTTTCATTTTCTCTTCCATTGTTGGTTACCTCCCTCATTTTGTCTATGTAATCCAGTATCTTCTGGATTTGTTCGTACGGAGTTGATGTACCGCTAATCAGAGCAACCTTCCCCATATCACCTTGAGGAAGATCCGATAGATCTGTTGCATGAAGCGCCTTTTTACCGAGTCTCTCTACTATTCTTACAAGCTTCTTTGTATTTGAACTGTTCTTTCCACCTATCACAATAACCGTATCAACTACGCTTGCAAGTCGTTCTGCCTCAGATTCTCTCTGAATTGTGACCTTGCAAATAGTGTTATGAACGGTTACACGACCCCGAAGCTTTTCCTTAACAAACTCTGCGAACTCCTCGAAATCGCTGTTGCTCATCGTAGTCTGCGAAACGATCGCAACACGTTCAAGGCCTTCAAGCTCTTTCAATACTTCGTTATAGTCATCTCCCGGTTCCACAATGAGATACTTGTCAAGCCTACCCGAAAGAGCCGTAACTTCCGGGTGGTTCTTCTTGCCATACACCACAACAAAGTTGCCTTGCTGCTCGAGATCGACCGCCAGGCTAAATACATTGTACACTATAGGACAAGTAAGGTCTATTACTTCATCGAAAACGTGTCGTAATTTCTCCTCCGAAGCCGGATCTACTCCATGAGCCCTTATTACTGCAACGCCATCATGTTTTTCATTCAACAGTCTGTCTTCGATTACTTCAAGACCCAGCTCCCTGAGATCGTTCATCACCTTCTCATTGTGAACGATCTCTCCCGTCGCGAAAACTTTTTTTCCTGATTTTAGAAGCTTAATCGTTTCTCTGACTGCCCTGTCGACTCCGTAGCAAAACCCTACAGATTTCGCAAGGTGCACTTTCTGCCTCTTCTCTGCAAGGGTCACTATGGTAGAAACTACTTCCTCGATACCCATCTTCGTCGTATCTAACGTAATGGCATCCGTAGCAGGCTTTAGCGGCGCAACTGATCTAGTTGAGTCATTGTGGTCTCTACTTTCGATTTCGGCTAGTATCTCCTCTAAATCAGCGGCAATTCCGCTCGATCTGAGTTGTTCCAGCCTTCTCCTTGCCCTCTCGATCACCGAGGCTGTAAGAAAAATCTTCAACTCCGCTTCGGGAATAACCACTGTTCCTATGTCACGGCCTTCCATGACTACGTTGCCTTGTCTTGAAAGACTTCTTTGTTGCTCCGTAAGGAAGTCCCTGACATACGAGTACCTAGCAATGTCCGAAGATAGAAGAGATACCTCTCTCGTTCTTATTTCATCGCCGACCGGAGTGCCGTCTAACGTTATGCCTGAATCAGAGAGCGAAAAATATGTATGACTCATCAACTCCGTCATCGATGCGAGATCGGAGAAACATACACCGGCCTCTCTTGCCTTGAGGGCAAGCGCTCTGTACATCGCACCGGTGTCTATGTAAGTGAAATTCAGTCTTGATGCTACAAGTCTAGCTACAGTCGATTTTCCTGATCCGGCGGGACCGTCGATCGCAATCCTCAAATCTAGTCCCCCGCGTCCCTTACCTGAAGCTTCAGAAGATCCAGTTGATTGCGGGACACCTCGGATGGAGCAGATGTCATTAAATCGGCACCGCTAGCTACCTTCGGAAAGGCAATAACCTCTCTTATAGATTGAGCTCCGACGATTATAGCAACTATTCTGTCTAGTCCAGGTGCGATTCCCGCATGCGGAGGCGGACCGTACTTGAAGGCATCAAGCAGGTAGCCGAACTTCTCCTCCGCCTCTTCACGCGAAAGACCTATGAGATCGAAGACCCTGCTCTGAATGTCTCTTCTGTGTATTCTCACAGATCCACTGGCAACTTCGTATCCGTTGAGAACCAGATCATAAGCCTTGGATCTAACTCTTAGCGGATCGGTTTCGGCGTACTTTTCGAGGTCTTCTAAATCAGGCATAGTAAAGGGGTGGTGTTCGGCCTCAATCCGTCCTTCCTCCGAGTTGTAGGAGAACATCGGAAAATCAGTAACCCAGAGGAAGTCAAACCCCTCTACCGAAAACTCCTCTTCCTTAATAACCTTTCCTCTTATCTGCCCAAGAGCTTTGGAAAGTGCAAGACTCTCGCCAATAGAGAAGAGCACTAGATCTCCTCTTTCCGCTTTGAAGAAGGAAATCACTTTCTCGAGTTCATCGGGACAATGCTTCAGGATAGAGGATTTCAAACCGTCACCCTCTACCTTTGCCCACATCAGACCCCCCAGGGAACTATCTCTTGCCAAGGCGGTATACTCGTCCAGTTTCTTCCTCGAGAAATGGTCTGCCTTACCTTTGACAAGCAATCCCTTTACACGTTCGCCTCTATTTATCGCTTCATTTATGACTCTGAACTCAGTTCCAGCAAAAACCTCCGTGATGTCTCTTATCTCCATCCCATATCTGGTGTCTGGCTTATCGCTGCCATACAGGTCGACAACCTCTTGATAGGTGAATCTCCGGAATGGAGTCGGAATATCTGCCGAGACAGCCTCTGCAAATGCATGCTTCATCAAACCCTCGGCCATAGAGAAGACATCCTCTTCATCTGCAAAAGACATCTCAACGTCTATCTGCGTGAACTCAGGTTGCCTGTCGGCCCGAAAGTCTTCGTCTCTGAAGCACTTTGCGATCTGGTAGTACCTGTCGAAACCAGAAACCATCAGCAACTGCTTGAAGATTTGAGGAGACTGGGGCAAAGCGTAGAACTTCCCGGGTTTCAACCGCGAGGGTACGAGAAAGTCCCTGGCCCCCTCAGGCGTAGATTTCCCGAGAATAGGAGTCTCCACATCCACAAATCCATTTCTGTTTAGATACTCCCTTGCCGCCTGCACAAAACGATGCCTGGTCAATACATTGCGCTGCATCTTCGGGCGTCTTAGATCGAGGTATCTATACCTGAGATGCATCTCTTCTGAGGACTCTTCGTCTATGTTTATATAAATAGGCGGTACTTCTGCATCTGAAAAGAGTTCCAATTCGGAGGCAAACACTTCGATTTCTCCTGTGGGGAGCTTCTTATTTACAGCATCCTCAGGCCTCTTTCTCACAGATCCAGTTACCGAAATGCAGAACTCGTTTCCCAGCTTTAAGGCCTGGCTATAGAGGTTAACATTCTGAGGATCGAAGACAACTTGCGTCAAGCCATACCTGTCCCTAACTTGAACGAACTTGATACCCCCAAGATCCCTGATACGATCGACCCAGCCGTTGAGTGTTACTGCTTTTCCCGTGTCGGATGCCGTCAATTCGCCACAGGTGTGCGTCCTTTTCTTCAACACCAACACCTCCCACAGAGTTAATATTACCATGCCACTTTCTAGGATGGAATCTCGATTTGTGGTAGAATCATTTAGAATATTTCCTTCGGGGAGGTGTAGAAATTGAAAATGAAACTTTTACTTGCCTCACTGCTTATTTTCGGTCTGGCATTCACTTCAGCTTTCGCTGCCGTCAATTATGTAGACGTCAGTTCAAATCACTGGGCATACGATGCGGTGATGAGACTTTCTGACCTAGGCATTCTGACAGGTATTGTTCAAGCCGATGGCAGGACTTACTTCAATGGAAACGATCCACTCACAAGATATCAGACAGCGGTAATGCTGAAGAAGACACTCGATTATGTTGAGCTGAATTTCGCAAAGCATGGCACTGTTCAGCAGTCAGGTACTGTCGATGGAACTATCATGTCCCGTCTTGAAGCTCTCGAGCTTGCCCTTACCGATTCTAGCGGAAGGCTAATCGATACCATGGATCTTCAGTTACGGATCACTGCTTTGGAGAACAGAATCACTTCTCTTGGAATCTCCACCAACGGGAGCGTATCTCAGAGCACCGTTGAATCCTTGAGGCAGCAGATCATGAAGTTCGTCGAGGACCTTTCTCTGACTACGAAGAAGCTCGATACTCTGGCCGTTGACGTTCAAAACGTTCAGAACTCCATGTCAAATCTTGCCGTCATGGAATCGAGAGTCAACGATGCTGTGAGAAGAGTTGATACTCTTAGCGGAAACATCAGCACAATCCAGAGTTCGCTTTCTTCAAACGAAAGATCTATATCCACTCTAGACTCTGCTGTTCGATCTCTCTCGTCTTCACTAAGCGACTACGATGCGAAGCTCAGTACGATTACAAACAGAGCTTCTGCAAACGCTATTGAGATCGCATCTCTAAAAGAATCAATGGCGACAGTGACTGCAAATGTGGCGACTGTTAGGGATCTTCAGAACAAGATTTCTTCGCTTGAGAATCAGATCGCAAATGTGAGGCTTCCCGCCGATGCTGTAAGCAAACTCGATGAGCTTTCTGCGAGAATCAATGCGATTTCCTCTGACTACGCGAAGATCGGTGATTTGCAGAACTATGTGACGAAGACCGACCTAAAGGCGAATTTGAATCTCTACGCAGGTGTTGACGAGCTTGCCAAGGTAAAGAATTCGAACGAATTGCTTACCAAGGATATCGAGACTTTGAGAAAGGACTTCACTTCGGAAACCGGAATCATCAAAGGCGATATCGGCAATCTTCAGAGAAGCATAAACGCGATAAATGAAATCGTCACTATTCACGAGAATGAACTGGCTGGACTGAAGTCTTCTGTCAGCACAGTATCCTCTCTGAGAAGCGACTTGAATGCACTGAATACGAAGTTCAACGCCCTTACCGATCAACAGTCCAAGAACTTCGCTGCAAGTCAGGCGAGTGTTGCTGAACTAGAGGCTAGGATGAATGAAGCAATGGATATGCTGAACGTCTCGGTAGATGCAAACCTGTCAAAGATTTCTCTCAGCATGGATACTATCAATACTCAGCTTGGAAAGAATGAGAGCGAAATCAAGGCTCTCAAGACCAGAACAGACTCATTGGAATCAAGACTGAATGCAACTGTGGTGAACCTCGAGAGATATGTAAAAATAAGCGATCTGGAGACCCAGCCAGTAATCGTAAACCTCTCTGAGAGAGTAGCCGAAATCAACAGCGCAACGATTGATGCAGCCACAAAGCAGGATGTAGAGGCTCTTCAGAAGAAGACTTCTCCTTGGTTGATTCTTTCTACTGTGAGTTCTCTGGCAGCTCTAGGAATATCCATCTGGGTTCTTATTGCCTCAGGCATAATATAGTAGAAGAGCTATCGTAATGATTGACCCGGGGTTTAGCCCCGGGTTTTTGCTATAATTGAAGCTGACGAGTTGTTGCTGGAGGTGCTTGATGAGAGTCGCAGAGATTTCTTCACTTAGTAAACATATAAACGAACACGTACAGATAAGGGGCTGGCTTAGAAGAAGGAGATCGAGCGGGAAGATTCAGTTCCTCTTCTTGAGGGACGGCTCGGGCTTCATTCAGGGCATCGTCGAGAAGTCAAGCGTCCCAGAAAGCGTATTCCAGGTAGCGGCTTCACTTAAGATGGAGTCAAGCGTGATTGTTTCGGGACTTGTGAAGGCAGAAGAAAGAGCTCCAGGCGGAGTCGAACTTTTCGTGGAGGATCTTCAGATAATCCAGATTCCCGAGAAAGACTTCCCGATAAACAAACCGGATCATTCAATCGATTTTCTGATGGACAACAGGCATCTGTGGCTAAGAACTCAGCGTCAGACCCATGTGCTGAAGATTCGTCACGAGATAATCCGTGCCGTAAGGGAGTTCTATAACGATCGAGGTTTTGTGCTTATCGATACGCCTATCTTCACCGGCTCGATTGGCGAGAGCGCAGGCAATACATTCGAGATAGACTACTTCGATTACGGGAAGGCTTACCTCGCTCAGACGGGGCAACTTTATCTTGAAGCAGCAGCCATGGCTCTCGGAAAGGTCTACAACCTTGGCCCCACTTTCAGGGCGGAGAAATCGAAGACCCGCAGACACCTTATTGAGTTCTGGATGAACGAAGCTGAAGTCGCCTATTATGGTCACGATGACAATATTAAGCTGCAGGAAGAGCTAGTAACTTATGTAGTGAAGAGCACTCTGGAACGCGCCGGAGAAGATCTTAAATCAATCGGAAGAGATACATCGAAACTGGAGAAGATCGAGACTCCATTCCCAAGAATAACTTATGACGAAGCAGTGAGACTTCTACAAAACAAGGGATTCGAGATTAATTGGGGCGACGATATTGGGGGTGATGAAGAAACGGCGATTGCAAATGAATTCGACAAGCCGATCGTTGTGGAGCGTTATCCGAGAATGATGAAGGCCTTCTACATGCAGCCTGATCCAGAGAGACCTGAAGTAGTACTCTGCGATGACATGCTCGCTCCTGAGGGCTATGGAGAGATAATTGGGGCATCTGAGAGAATATATGACCGAGACTTGCTTATTGAGAGGATTAACGAGTATGGTCTAGACGTTTCTTCTTATGACTGGTATCTTGATTTGCGCGATTATGGAACGGTCCCTCACAGCGGTTTTGGGATGGGTATAGAGCGTATCGTTGCCTGGATAGCAGGACTTGAGCACATCAGAGAAGCGATACCCTTCGCCAGAACCCTTTACAGAATTCATCCGTAGGAGGCACTATGGAAGAAGAACGTTTTCTTACTCCAGGTAAGGTCCAAGAGGATAGTTCAATAAAGAGCCTCAGGCCGAAAAACCTTGGGGAGTATATCGGCCAATCGAAAATCAGGCGAAGACTTAGCATAGCAATTGAAGCAGCCAAGGTACGTCAAGAGGCCCTTGACCATGTTCTGCTTGCAGGCCCTCCGGGTTTGGGCAAGACCACCCTCGCACATATCATTGCGAACGAGCTGGGCTCGGAGATCTATGTCACATCTGGACCGGTTATTGAGAAACAGGGCGATTTGGCCGCTATCTTGACCGGGCTGGAGCGGAACGATGTTCTTTTCATAGACGAGATTCACCGGCTGAATAGAACCGTTGAAGAGATTCTTTACTCTGCTATGGAGGATTTCCAGCTAGATATTATGATCGGCAAGGGTCCCAGTGCCCGATCGATTCGTCTTGATCTGAACCCGTTCACCCTTGTCGGAGCTACGACGCGCAGTGGTTTCATAGGTGCGCCTTTGAGAAACAGATTTGGAATGATTCTAGAGATGGAGTTCTATCCCGATAAGGATCTGAAACAGATCATTATTAGATCGGCAGCGCTTCTCGGAACATCGATAAGAGAAGACGCGGCAATCCTTCTTGCCCGAAGGTCGCGTGGAACGCCTAGAATTGCAAACAGGCTCCTGAGAAGAGTCAGGGATATCTCCACAGTTGAAGGGGGAAAGGAGATTACAGTTGATACTGTTCAGTCGGCAATGACGCTCCTTTCTATTGACGAGGAGGGACTAGATTCGATGGACAAGCGCCTCTTATCTGTCTTGATTGAGAGTTATAATGGTGGGCCTGCGGGCGTCAAGGCAATCGCGGCATCAATCGGGATAGAACCGGAGACAATCAGCGAAGTCTACGAGCCGTTCTTGCTGCAGAACGGCTTCCTGGTAAGGACAAACCGAGGAAGAATGGTTACGGAAAAGGCTTATCGCCATTTGGGATTCCCATTTGAATCACGTAATTCACCTCTTTGGAACTACATTGATCAGAGAGAAGGGGATGAAGACTAATATGACATTCGGGCTTGATCGCTCAATCTGTTGTGCTGATTTAGATTTCTCTTCGGGCTGATCACAGTTTTCCAATTCAATGTATTCTTTGTAGTCGTTTTACGAATCTGGTAGTCGTTTTTCTTTGTTGTGGGGTGAGAGTTGTGAAGGCAGCGGTGTTCTATAACAGAACGAGAATCTCCTCTGAAACACTGAACTGGCTTTCAAGGGAAATTGAATCTCACGGAATCGCTACTTCGTTTTGTGAGGATGGTACTTCGTGCTTACCGGCAAGAACAGAAGTAATTCTTACCTTCGGTGGCGACGGGACTGTTCTCAAGGCAGTGCCTCTGGCAGTAATGAACGATCTGCCGATAATGAGCTTCAGAGTTGGTAGTGTAGGCTTTCTCGCAGCCTTTGAACTCAGTATGCTCCACACTGCACTTGATCTACTTCTCCTCGGAAAACTTGAGAGCGTCACAAGACATGTAATGGAGATAGAAATCGGAGACTCTATCAGATATGCTCTTAACGACTGCGTTGTAGAACGTTCTTCACCAAGCAGGACCGTTTCTTTCAGTGTGAATGTGTGTGGGCAGAGCAGTTATCCCGTTGTTGGTGACGGTATTGTCTTCGCGACAAACACTGGTTCAACTGCATACTCGATGGCCGCCGGGGGTGCTCTGGTAGATCCAGATGCCGGCTGCTTTCAGGTTACTCCCATATGTCCTCATAACCCCTTCGTCGGATCGGTCGTTCTCGCCGCTTCGAGAAGAGTTCTAATGGAAGTGAGGCAAGACAAGGGCTATCCTATTGAGGTCTACGTTGACGGAACATTTGTTTCGAATATCAGGACGGGAGACAAGATCAACGTCGGTCTTTCAGAAAAGATAGTGTCTCTCCTCAGAGAAGGAAGCTTCGATTTTGTTGCTCTTCTCAAGAAGAAGCTGGCCTTTGGAGGTCGACTGAAAGATGATATCTAAAGTTGGTCTCGAAAGAATAGGAAACCTGAGAATTGAGATTCTCAGAATGGCGCGATATGTCCAGAGCATATTTAACAAGACATCTGTTGCTGTTCTAGAGAGAAATGAACACCAGGCAAGAGATGTGATTTATTCCGACTCTGTGATAGATTATCATCAGGTGGAACTACAAGCAATGATAATCGGCCTAACCGGAATACTGACGCCAACAGGAAAAGAATTAAGACTCTTGACTCTCTCGATGAATATCGTCAGCACTCTTGAAAGTATAGGCGACAAGTGTGTGTTTATATGTGAGAGGGGATTGTCACTTTCAAAGCGTCCGCCGATAGGCTATCATGAAAAACTGAAGACGATGTTCGAATCTGTCTCCGTAATGACAAAAGGCGCAATAGACAATTTGGTTGACCCCTCTCTTTCTGAAGCTGTAAGATTGTGTAAGAATGACGATTTCGTTGATCGAATTCAGGAAGAGGTAAAGACCGATCTCGTTCGCTACTGCGAAGAATCGCCATCAATAATCAGCAGAGCACTAGACTTAATGATGGTTTTCGGAGCTCTGGAAGAGATAGCAGATCATTCGACTGAACTTATGGAAGCAGCAGTGTATATTGAAACCGGCAAATACTATAGATGTGTTAATGACGGTTTCCAACCCATTGATTTCAATGCCCAGAACAACAAGGGGTGATTCTTCTTGAAGACTCTTATAAAGTACATAGGAGCTCAAGCATTAGGTTCGATTTTTATTGGTCTGGTTGGGTTCATAATTTTCGTGAGCTTAGAGTTACTCTACTACTTGTCTGACATGATAATAAGATACAAGGTGGGCATAGATAAGCTCTTCTTGCTCATTTATTACAATCTTCCCGAGTTCATTGTTCTTGGAATACCGGTGGGAATACTCCTGGCTATCTTCTGGGTACTCTCGAGAATGAGATCGGACAACGAACTGATTGCCCTGCAGACGCACGGAATATCTCTCAAACGGCTCGTAATTCCCTTCCTGCTTATTGGGGTTCTTTTCAGCGGCTTTGCTTATCTGCTTAACGACTATCTTGTCCCCACGGCCTCAACAAAGGCAAGTGAGGCAATGGCAAGATTTGTTTACAGACAACCTGAAGTCACGCTGAGAGAAAATGTTTTCATGCAGGACGGTCAGGGGAGAATGATATACGTAAGAAGAATAGATCAGAAAACAAAAGAGCTTAAGAATGTCTCGATTTATGAGGTCTACAGAGGTCAGGTTACGTTGACGACTGCTGAGAGTGCCATCATTGTTCCAAATAAATGGATATTGAGTGATGCCAAGATTTACCAGACAGATGAGTCAGGCTTTCTGGGAGTTGAGATGCATTTCGGTACTGCAGAATTTGAAATTGATGACGACATTGAACGATACCTGGCGAGCTTCAAATCTCCGAAGGAGAAAACTAGTGCCGAGCTGAGAGAAGACATAAAGGCGTTCAAGAACACCGGCATAAATACTTCTTCGCTCGAAGTCGCTCTGCAGGAAAAGTATTCGATGTCGATCGCTCCTCTCGTTATTGTCTTGCTCGGTGTTCCGGTTTCGCTTATGTTCAATCTTCAATCGAAGTCTTGGTCGGTTATTCTGACCTTCTTGCTCGTTGTCATATATCAAGGATCGGGTGCATGGCTTAGCGGTATGGGGAAGGAGAATCTGATTAACCCCTCTCTTGCCCCGTGGATTCCGAATATCGTCTTTTCTATCCTTGGTGTCGTAATCTACTCGCTCATAGATACGAAAGCCAGTTACCGGCTTTCGGAATTCTTCACGAGAATCCTGAAGGGTTCCGCCATTGTTATAATCCTGCTTGTTCCAGGCTTACTCGAAGGATCAAATGTGAGGATCGTGGGGGGAACGATCGCTGGAACGAAAGACGGCAGAGAGATACTCATTGGAGACGGCGTGAGAGTAGAGTACTTCAGTGAGACTATGACGGCAACTATAGATGCGTCGAATGCCTCTATACTGAATATCGACTCCACACCGGAATCGATCTCATTCTGGGGTAACGTGAAGATGGTAAGTGACGAGACAACTATAGTCTCAGATAGATTGATTCTTGATCTAACGAACGAGAGAGTCGAAAGTATGCAGGTGTTCTCGCGCACTGAGATTGAAGTGCCAGCGTCCAGAGGCGATACATCCAAGACAGCTTCGAAAGTCCCGTTCTATGTTTACGGCGATTATGTTCAATCGACTATGGAAGCATCACCTACCCTGAACATAACGGACGGCTACATAACCACTTGCGATAAATCTCACCCCCATTACAGATTCAGGGTCTCATCGGCAGTTGTGACGCCTGGAAAGGGGATGTCGGTGCAGAACATGCTGCTGTACATCGGCAATATCCCGGTATTCTATCTGCCGTACTACTACTTCCCGCTAGACGACCCGGACAGACGTCCCTTCGATGTCGATCTTAGCGGAATTGCAGATGCTCAGACACGGATAACCGTTCGTTACCTGGAAGTCGACTGGCTTCTTCTTCAAGGAACGTGGTACAGAGATTGGATGTCTACCGAAGACGCCTTCACAGCAAAGTCTGTACTCTATACACCTATAGGTGAAATAGAATTCTTCGGTCAATTCGGCCAGCAGAAAGAGACAAGCTACGGCGCTTATGTCTTGCTAAAACCTTCTTTTGATCAAATAAGAATGCAGGGAGGCGCTCTATACATTAGCGGGCCTCCGTTAAAGGAACTTCAGACCCCCTTCACAGGCATTAACTTGGGAGAAAGCATTGTCAAGAACAAAGTAACTCAGCTTGATCCTTTCGCCGTGAAAGAGACGATGGGCGCGACCGAAATGCAGCTCGCTTATGTTCAAATACTCTCCCCCGAAGATTGGGAGTTGAAGCTAGATGTTATCGGAGCTTTCGCAAGATATGACGATAAGAATCTCTGGATGGTCAACGTTCAGAATCTAACGATTCCTTCGGATGAGATTATCGATGCTGGTTTCTTTAAGCTCAGTACCTCGGAGTTCAGAGTCAGCGGTCTTTTCGGCCAGCGATACATAAACAAGAATATCCTGTATTCTCTGAGAGCCAACGCTTCCGCAGTCAAGACTGAGGGAGCGCTGTTCGGTGCAGATTTTTCCGTTCAGTCTTTGAATTTCAAACTAGCATCAAACGCCGCTACTCTTACAGAACTTTTCAGTCCCTCCAATATGGAAGATTTCGTGCTTGAGGTAAATAAGTATCTCTTCGCTGCTGGGAATCTAAAGATCGGCGGCGACGTGAAGAGCACTTTCGACGCTTCTACTACTGAGCTTAACATTACTATGCCGGCAGATAACAAGGGTATCGGCCGCAACTATCTGACCTTTGCATCAGAAGACGGTAAATTGAAAATCAACGGAAGATACGCCCTGGACTACAATTCTATTCATGAAAAGAATAAGGATAGATTGTTCTGGATAGATCCCTTTGACATTGTATATGATGGCTTCATCTCTCTTGAACTGAAGTTCTATTTTGAATCGCGATACGACGGCTCTTTCAAGTTTGAAGGGAAGAAGTTACGTGTATACAAAGACATTGAACTGTACAAAGGTGAATGGGGACCGCTTTCGGTTGGAGTGGTCCTGGAGCCCGCGTATGAAGTGGGCTTCTACTATGATTCAGATGAAGGATGGAAACTCACTAAGAACGAGATACCTGTAACGCTCAAGAACGAGCTTACCTATAGACCATTTGACTGGTACTACGTCAGTGTGCAGTACAATCCAGTGCTAACCTATGACTTCCTGAAAGAGGAATGGCGCCTCGACCACCCGGGAAAGCTGCTGACTGGAATTGAGACGGAGGTCCTCAAGGCCGATTATGTTCTTGAATTGGACTATGAAGAACTGGTGGCCAGTCCTACCGAAATGAATTGGCTGGGAAAGGGCCTTCTTAAGACCGAAGGAGAAGTTGAGTTCTGGGGTCTGAAGTTCGGTCAGAAGACAGAAACAATTTTCATGCCTGTTACTTCCAAAGCCTCAGAGACTGCCTACTCCTTCACTTTCGATTCGAAGGTCTTCTCACATAAGACCGAGAGCAAAGTATTCTGGCAGAGTGAAGACATGTTTGACGACTTCGTCAACAAGGAGAGATTGACCCTCGAAATCGCTACCGAAACAAAACTTGAATTCACTCTCGACTGGACTTTCGATGCCTCGCCAAATGTTGCTGAAGATGAAAGAATGCTGAAGGATCTGGTCTTTGGTTCCTCTATCAAGATCAAAGATTTCGCCTCATTTGGAGTGAAGTTCAGATATCCTTATCTCTCAGGCTCAAGAAAGATGTACGACAGATTGAAGTTTGAGGTGAATGACCTCTCGGTGGGAGAAGTCTCCTGGAGGGCAGCTTCACTGGACTTCACGACGGATTTCACGAAGTTCGATTCAAAGTACAAGTATCCCGAAAAGTATTTCACTAAATCAGAGTCTCAGGCTAGATTCCTGATATGGCAGTCAACAAGGCTGACTATTTCAACTTTCTCGGTCAGCGAGTATTTTATCGCGACCTCTACAGCGTCTGAAACAGGGTATTCAGCATACTCGTTTGGAGTCTCCAATGTCAAACTCGATAACAAGACTATCCTTGGGGGAAGAACGGCGAAATTCGAGGAGTTTGGACTCTCGATGGAGCTCCGTAAAGCAGAGGATTACTACTTCACTATGCACATCAACGAGCTTTTCTTCCCTATGGGCACGCTCTCTGATACTCCAGGAGTTCTCAACAGGCTCTCTCTGGGAATAGACGGAAGCGGTAAGAGGAGCTTCGTAGAGATTGGAACCTATGCAGGAGATGTCTCACTCTGGGATGAATCGATAACGAAGATTTCACCGATGTACTTCGATCTGCACTGTATGGCTCTGGAGCTTGTATTGAGGTTGGGCTTCGGGAGCGAAATCAACACGTTCCAGGACTCCCTTGAGACAATTGCACTAAAATTCTATATAAAGGAACTGAAGGATAGGTATCTTGTGATTGGACTTCACAAGGGTGATCCATACTTCAGGTTCAGATTCTGAGGTGAGAATTGTTGACCGATTACGTCAAAAGAAAGGAATTGCTTCTGGAGCTCAATTCAAGTATAAGTGATTGCTCTCTTTGCCCGCTTAGCTCTTCGAGGACAAACACAGTACCCGGTGAAGGCTCAATCGAGACACCCGTTGTATTTGTCGGTGAAGGGCCAGGTGCCG
The DNA here is from genome assembly GCF_003351125.1 of Mesotoga sp. Brook.08.YT.4.2.5.2. Lineage (NCBI taxonomy): Bacteria > Thermotogati > Thermotogota > Thermotogae > Kosmotogales > Kosmotogaceae > Mesotoga > Mesotoga sp. Brook.08.YT.4.2.5.2. Next base: position 41,149 of record NZ_JPGZ01000014.1, on the reverse strand, counting down.
ATGAAGATGCTTCTGGTAGACCATTCGTGGGCAAGGCAGGCGAGCTTCTCACTAAAATACTGGACTCAGTGAAGCTTTCAAGGCAGGACGTCTTCATCACAAATATCGTTAAGTGCAGACCCCCAAAGAATAGAGTTCCGTCTGCAGAAGAACAGAGAGCTTGCTCCCCATATCTTCTCTCACAACTGGCTATAATAAAACCTAAATTGATTGTTGCTCTGGGCGCCACTGCACTTTCGTATTTCGTTGAAAGAGATGGACTCCAGATAACGAAGGTGAGGGGGCAGCTCTTCGATTGGATTGGAGGTATAAAAGTATTCGTCATGTTCCATCCAAGTTATCTGCTTAGAAACGCATCAAGAGCCCCAGGTTCACCAAAGAGTCTTACTTGGGAGGATATCCAGAAAGTCAGAAAGATGTACGATCAACTACTGGCTGGAGAGGAAATTGACATATAGGAGGAAAGCATGGCCGAAAACTATTTGGTGACAGGAGGAGCGGGATTCATAGGTTCACATGTTGTGGATGAGCTTATAGCCGCCGGTAAGATTCCAATCGTTGTTGACAATCTTTCGAGTGGGAAGATTGAGAACCTGGATCCAAGAGCACTGTTCTATGAGCAAGACATCACAGACCAAGAGATGATGGAAAAGGTCTTCATGCTTCACAGACCTGTCGCTCTCTTCCATCTGGCAGCCCAAATAAGCGTTTCTAGATCGGTAAGAGAACCCGAAGAAGACGCGATGATCAACATAATAGGAACCCTGCGACTTCTGAAGATCGCTGCAAAATACGGAGTCAAGAAAGTCGTCTTCTCATCGACGGGAGGAGCGATCTATGGTGATGAGGTCAAGAAGATACCTACAGATGAGGAAGAGCTTCCGAAACCGCTTTCTCCATATGGCATTGCGAAGTTCTCAACCGAGAACTATCTGAGGTTCTTCTCCAATGAGCTTGGCATGAATTATGTGGCTCTGAGATACGCGAATGTTTATGGGCCCAGGCAGGACCCATACGGAGAAGCTGGAGTCGTCGCGATTTTCTCCGAGAGAATGCTCCGAAATCAGGAGGTCGTCATTTTCGGTAACGGAGAATGTGTAAGGGACTACGTTTTCGTCTCTGATGTTGCAAAGGCGAATCTTCTGGCACTCGAAAAAAGTGAAGATTGCATAATGAACATAGGAACCGGAAAGGGAACCTCAGTCAACGAGCTATTCACACAAATGAAGAGAATCACTGGCTATGCAAGAGAAGCCATTCACAAAGAACCGCGTCCGGGCGACCTGAAGAAATCGATTCTAGATGCGAATAAGGCTAGAAACCTACTAGGATGGGAGCCTGAAGTGAAGCTTGAAAAGGGGCTTGAGAGTACAATTGAGTATTTCAGAAATGAACTGGTCTCCTCTTAGTGAGAGATTACGACCGCGAGAGTTCGACGATGTAGTAGGACAGGAACATCTTACAGGAAAGAAGGGAATAATTCGAGGTGCCGTCGAGAGCGGCAAACTCTTTTCAATGATACTTTACGGCCCACCTGGAACCGGAAAGACAACTATCGGAGAAATCATCAGATCAAAGCTGGGAAACCGATATCACTTCGAGTTCTTTAGCGCGAGTCTCCAAGGAACGGCTGATCTCAAGAAGCACTTTGAGCACGCCGAGAGACTGAAGAAAGTAGGTCAGCAACTTGTGCTCTTCGTGGATGAGATCCACAGATTGAATAAGAGCCAGCAGGACGTATTTCTTCCTGTTACGGAAAAGGGCTTGATAATACTGATCGGGGCGACAACGGAGAATCCCAGTTTCGAAGTCAATCCTGCGCTTCTCTCCCGCTGTCGTCTCGTAATTCTCAAGGGTCTCAACGAAAGCGATATTGACAATCTTCTGAAGAAGGCCCTTGAGAAGGACAGGGTTCTCAAGAGTTCGGGAGTGACCGTCTGCGATGAAGTAATCGAAGTGATTTCTCAGAGCAGCGGTGGAGATGCCCGGATTGCTTTGAACCTTCTCGATACTCTTGTGGAGAGCGCTGCGGCTCTTGACAGAACCTCTCTTGATCTTCAGGTTATGAACGAGCTTTCTGTACTTCCTTCGGGAAGGTATACCAAGAAGGGCGAGGAACATTACGATCTGATCTCCGCTTTCATTAAGAGCATGAGAGGAAGCGATCCAGACGCAGCTCTTTACTATATGCTGCGAATGCTAGAGGGAGGTGAAGACCCGAAGTTTATTGCCAGGAGAATGGTAATCTTTTCTTCGGAAGATATCGGCCTCTCCGATCCCATGGCGCTCGTTATTGCCAATGCCACCTTTCAGGCCGTCAGCAATGTAGGACTCCCTGAGTGCGTTCTGAATCTCTCCGAGGCCGCAATCTATCTCGCAGTCGCGACCAAGAGCAATAGAACCTGCAGCGCCATGATGAAGGCAAGGGAGATGGTCAAGGCTACACCTAATCTGGACGTACCTCTTAAGCTGCGCAATGCCGTGACGAAGATGATGAAAGAACTGGGATATGGTAAGGGATACAACTATCCACACACAACTGGAGGGTTTTCACGTGAGTATTATCTCCCAGAATCCATAAAGGAGGAAGTCTTCTATGTTCCCGGAACTAACGGAAAGGAACGATACGTTCTTGAGAGACTTAGGTCACTATGGAAGGGTATGAAGCTCTACCCGGACGAAAAATGAAAAGCTTCATTCTAGAGGATGAAAAGATCATTCAGCTCGAAATCTCCGACATAACCCAACAGGAAGTTGACGTTATTGTCAATGCAGCCAATGGCTACATGAGGCACGGAGGTGGAGTGGCAGGAGCTTTGGTGAGAGCAGGCGGAAAGGAGATTCAGCTTGAAAGTGACGCATATGTTAGGCAGAATGGACCTTTAGGGATCTCCGAAGTAGCCGTAACCGGAGCCGGCAACCTGCTAGCAAAGAATATTATACACGTCTTTGGTCCACAGTATGGAGAACTTGACTTGGAAAACAAACTCTACAATTCGTTCACTAATGTTCTTAACAAGGCTGCCGAAATGGGAGCTGTTACGCTCGCCACTCCGGCAGTCTCCACGGGCATATTCGGAGTTCCGGTATCTATTTGTGCAGATCAGTTTCTGAAAGCGGTTGTAGATCATCTATCAAACAAGTCATCATCGTTGAAACTGATAAAGATGTGCTTGATGGACAAGAAGGCCTACGACGAGTTCCTCAATATCGCTCTAGACTACTTCAGTTCAGAAGGATAACTCTGTAAACTCCTTCTTCGAGAAGACTTTCAGCGGTTTCCTCATCCTTCGTCAGCCATACAGTGAAAACGTCAACATCCTGACCGGCATACTCTGAAGCGATAGGGTCGTTTTCAAGCACGTAGTTGTAGTCTTCTTCGTTAACCCTAACTATCTTGGGCGTTCCAAAGTAATCTGACGGCTTACTTCGATAATCATCGATGGTCATCCCTTCGTACGATTTGCTGCCAATATAACGAAGTATCGGTACGAAATCGTTTGCAGGCACATAGCCGGGCAGCTGAGTCAATAACCCACCATCACTTGTGAAGAACCAGAAAGTAGGCGTTCCCCGTATTTGGAAGTGGGCGTATAGATCACCATAGGTCATCTCCCTGACTTCTTCTCCAACTATGTAAGAAGCCGTTCCGGGATTACTCTTGTAGATCTGAGAGAAAATGAAGCCTGCTCGAAGCAGTTCCTCAACAGTCTCATCAGCAAGCGTCTCCTTAATAAATCTCACGCAATACCCACAGGTGTTATCTGAAAACATTACTATAGCTTCCTTCTCCTGGATCTCTGCCAGTCGCAGTGTCTTGTCAAAATCATCTAGCATTCCGACATAAGATAAGATCATCACAGGTAGAATCAGAGCAATCACAATCAGCATCTTTCTCATAAAATCAACCTCCCGTTACGAACTGTAATAAATTCAGATTGCCTGTCATCGTAATAAGTCCGGCAGCCAATAGCACTACGAAGACCGATATCCTAATAACCATTCTCCACTTACTCTCGCCACTAAACGAGAGCTTGGAGGTAAGCTTCGCTACAACTCCACTGAGGGTAAGGAATGGGATACTCAGACCTAATGAATAAACCAGAAGCATCATGCCACCCTCCGCTATCGCAGACTGGTTTGCAGCCAAGACAAGAATCGAACCAAGAATCGGTCCCGCACAAGGTACCCACACCAGACCGAGAACGGCTCCGAGCACAAAGCCACTAACAGCAGATCCTCCGAACTTCCAAACGTTAAGGTTTACTCCCCTAATTCCTATCTCGAAGAGATAGAGGAAGCCAAAGAGAATGAAGAGGCTTCCAGAAATAACATTCATCAGGACTTCATTCTGCCTTATGAACGTGCCAAGACCTGTTGCACCGATACCAAGAATGAAGAAGAAGATAGACATACCCAGTGTAAAAAACGCTCCTCTTATGAAGCGCGCCTTTGCATCATTTGCTCCACCCATAAGAACTCCAAAGAAGACTGGAATAAGCGGAAGAATACATGGAGAGAAAAAAGAAAGCAATCCCCCTAAGAAGGCGCTGCCGTATGTCACGCTGGTTGTTACAATGGGACTAATCAATGGTGAAAGGCCGATTGTTCCGGTTGCTACAGAAGTCAATTCATTCATATTACCCCTCCCGGGTATATTATAAACTATTCTCGTTTTCCATGCAAATGAACTCTTTGTGAAGAAGTGTAGCATAAGGGCGGCATCAACCATCCGCCACCGAGAATGAGGCTTTACATTGAAGAGCAAGTTTTTTTGCGAATGAATTCTTAGGATCTCTGTTATCAACTCTTGATTCTCCGGGCAATGATGCGCTTTCCATGTTTTACTTGAGGAAGAGAGTACTCAGACTTTGTCTCTTTGCCATCGTTGATTCAAGAGCGATTAAGAGTAGCTTGGCGCTGCGCTCGGAAAGGTTTGTTCTGGAAAATCGCCGTGTTTCTTTGAGTTTGGTGGAACACGTATCAATGGAGGAAGTTTATGGAGGGAAGACTGAGCGTACCTGACGGAAAGATCTGGTATGAAGTCAAAGGCAAGGATCAGGAAAAGACTCCTCTGATTGCTATTCATGGCGGTCCCGGTGTTCCACACAATTATCTGAAGACAATCGAGTTACTGGCCGACGAACGACCGGTGGTTTTCTATGATCAACTGGGGTGTGGAGAATCCAATAGACCTGAGGAAAGGACTCTTTGGAGAATCGATAGGTTTGTGAAGGAAATCGAGTGTCTAGTTGCCGATCTCGGCTTTCCTAAACCTTTTCTTTTAGGCCAATCCTGCGGAACGGTCCTTGCCTGCGAGTACTCTTTGAAACATCCTGATCGCGTTAAGGGACTGGTTCTATCAGGACCCGCGATGAGCATTTCGAGGTTTGAGGAGGACGCAAGGTGACTCATGGTAACATTATCCGATGAATCAAGAGCTGCGATACTTGAGGCGGAAAAAAGCGGTGACTTCGGAAAACCTGGCTATCAGGATGCGATATCGGAGTTCTACAGCAAGTACGTATGTAGAATGGAAACCTGGCCCGAATGCATGAACGATGGTGTAGCAGGGATAAGTGGGAAGTATACAATTATATGTACGGTCCGAGCGAGTTCACTGTGACTGGTACACTGAAGGGTTACGATCTGAGCCCTCGCCTTAGTGAAATAGAGATTCCTGTTTTGCTGCCCTGCGGAGAATACGACGAGGCGACACCAGAAACAACATCCTTTTACGCAAGCAAATTTCGAAACGCAACAGTGAGGGTATTCGAAGATGCTTCTCACGAGCATCATCTCGAAAAGACAGTAAAATACATTCAAGAAGTACGCAGCTTTCTTGATCGTATCGAGAACTGATCAAGGGGAAAACGGTATCTCAACTCAGTGATTCTTCCGAGAGATCACCGCGTTCAGCACAGACTTATTCCTTCTGAACAGCAGGCCTGTATATGATCAGTTCCGAACCTGCAGGAATACGGTCAACCCTAATCAGATCGGGGTTGTATTTCATAATCTCAGAGGTATCGATACGGTACATTTCGGATATCGACCTCAGCGTTTCGTTCCACCCTATAGTATGGATAAAGCCCGTCCCCACCGACCAGTTGTTATCTACGGATGCGCTAACTACAAATCTTCCAAGCACATGATCGATGATCACTTCGGAAACCTCGAGCATGACATCCCTAACCACCGGCCTTCTCTCAAACATGCTGTACCCACCGCCACCGCCGGCCCGATAGCTGCTCATAACTACTTCGTACTTTTCATCCATATCGACAGGCTTTCCCTGATACCTGATACTAAGTACTCTCTCACCAACCGGTCTATCCACAGCAATTATGTATTCTATTCCTTCCCACATATCATAATCTCGACTCGTTAGCTTTGGAGTCAACCAACTTTCTGAGATGGATATCTTGTTGTCAGTACAAGTGAAGTATTCTGCGCTCCTTTCCAGGGCGGCTTTGATGTCTGAACCGGATACCTGAATAACCTTCAAAGTGCTTGACATGGGGTAGATCGAGATAAGATCCCGAATTGTTATTGGCCCTGTCTTCCAGCCTGTAATTTCGTCTGTACAAATGGCGGCACACGAGATCGTTGCACCGGTCGCTTCCATCTGAACTCTGTTTATGAACTGAGCAAGAGGATTATCCTTCATCTTAGCTTCAAGCGGATCTTCTATGAAGAAATCTCCAATAGAAAACCCGACCGGTCTTTCAAGCCATTTCTGGACTCTTGTTTCGAAGTCCTTCAAAGCTCCAACGACATAGTCGTCAGGATCATATGAAGCCATAGACACCTGCTCGACCGACTTTTCAACGATCTGCCAGCCGTCTTCTATTCTCTCCAGCTTCAAGTCAACCTTGCCGACAAACCTTCCGAGACTGGACGGTTGAGAGACAACTACTCCGTCTATTATCTCGGCGATAGTCCTATGTTGATGCCCCGTAAGAAGCACATCAATACCCTCGATTGTCTTTACAAGTTCAAAACCTACATTCTCGTCCGTAAGCTCCTCGGTTGGTTCTCCCGTAGTGAGATCTCTTTCAAAGCCTCCGTGATAAGCAACTATAAGCACATCGACTTCATCTTTGAGTTTAGGAACAAGTTTCTCTGCAACGTTCACAGGGTTAAGAAATGCAAGCCCGGCGATATGTTCTGGATCCTCCCATCTTGGGATAAGGTTCGTGGTTAGGCCGAGAATCGCAATTCTTACGTTCTCGCCTTCTTCTTCAAGAGTTATTATCGAATACGGCTGAAACACATGTTCAGCAGAGTCATCGAAGACAATGTTCGCTGAGAGAAAGGGAAACTCTGCCGAGACCATCGCGTCCTCAAGATTACGTGGGCCGTAGCTGAATTCGCAATTTCCTATCGTAGAGGATGTCAAATCGATCAAGTTCATAGCCCTTATAACAGGATTGATGCCTGAGTTGTCGATCTTCGCAAAGAAATACGAAAACGGCGTTCCCTGGATCAGATCACCTGTATCTATAACAAGTGTGTGTGGATTGGTATGTCTAATTTGACTGACGAAAGAAGAGATCTTTGCCAGACCTACGTCCGAAGAATTTCCCGTCACATAGTCGACAGGAAAAACGCTCCCATGTATGTCGCTTGTATGGAGAATTGTAAGATGAAAATCCGAAGCAAATGAAAGTACAAGAGAAGAGATAATGAAAAACGAAGTAAGGAGCCTTCGCACCTAAACCCCTCCTTTAGCCTCACACCTCAAATTGTGCAGCGAGAAAAGAAAGCGGGATGACAGGCATCCCGCAGAGATTCATCTTGCTGCTAACTTAGAGTCAATTGAGAAGATTCCGTTGATGTTATCGCCGACCATCCTCAGCCTCTTCACGACATCCCTGAAGGTCTTTTCCTCTTCAACCTGTTCAGTGACATACCACTGAAGAAAATCATTCGTTGCGTAATCCCCTTCTTCATCGGAAATCGTGACGAGATTGTTGATCCTTGAAGTGATGTATTTCTCATGTTCGAGTCCTTTTTCGAACACATCTAAAATCGACTTGTAGTTAATGGTCGGTTTCTCAATGCCTGGAATATCAACGGTTGCATCTACGTCCTTAAGGTAATCAATGAACTTCATTGCGTGTTCTTCTTCCTCTTTGGCCTGCTTCCACATGAAGTTCTCCGTACCGAAGTATCCGTTCTTGTGTGCCCACGCGGCCATTCCCATGTAGATAAAAGCAGACTCGAATTCAGCCTTTATTTGAGCGTTGATCTCCTTTTCCATTCTTGCAGTTATCATAGTTAGCCTCCTTCTCCATTCGGTTTAAGCGTCAACAGTTCCTTCATGATATTTTACCACCGCGAAGAGAACTCTCAAAGTATCTTAACGAGTTGGAACCAGCAGTTCACTCTCTGAGCTGTTCTAATAGACTTATACGAAGCAACCTATTCTTAGTTATTTGCTGCCTTTCGATTTGGAATGTCAATCTCATAAATGTATAATCTCTACATAAGGACGGCCAATTTCTCAACAAAGGGGGGTAATAACAATGAGGAAGATCTTCTTGTTTTTCTCAGTGCTGCTGATTGCAGCGGCGCTGATGGCGGCACCACTGAAAGTTGCTTTTGTCTACGTAGCACCGGTCGGCGATGGTGGCTGGAGCACCATGCACAATGAAGGTAGGCTTCATCTCGAGAGAGTTTTCGGGGATCAGATAGTAACTGATTTTATTGAAAGCGTTCCCGAAGGTGGAGAAGCCGAAATTGTGTTCAGAGGATATGCTCAAAGAGGTTATGATTTGATCTTCGGAACCAGTTTTGGCTACATGGACCCTATGGTAAAAGTATCTCAGTCTTTCCCCAACTCAACCTTCATGCACTGTTCGGGTTATATGACCACTGACAATCTCGGTACATATTTCGGAAGGATGTACGAACCGAGGTTCCTTAGCGGTCTAATCGCAGGAGCAATGACCAAGAGCAACATCATTGGCTATGTTGCTGCCTACCCGATTCCGGAGGTTATTCGAGGAATCAACGCTTTTGCAATGGGCGTTCAGTACGTGAATCCGGATGCAAAGGTTCATGTGGTCTGGTCGAATACTTGGTTTGACCCAGCAAGAGAGAAGGAAGCTGCGGAGTCCCTACTCGATATCGGTGCAGATGTCATAACACAGCATCAAGACTCTCCTGCCCCACAGCAGGCTGCAGAAGACCGAGGCGCGCTTTCAATAGGATACAACAGCGACATGACCGCCTTCGCTCCAAACGCATTCCTCGCAGCCCCTGTATGGAACTGGGGTCCTTTCTACGAGTACGTAGTGAGAAGAGTTATGGACGGTACCTGGACCAATGAGCAGTATTGGGGCGGTATTAAGGACGGAGTAGTCGATATCTTCGTTGGCGACCTAGTACCCCAAGGAGTGGCAAAGCTTGTGATGTCGATGAGAGAGGCGATAATCGAGGGTATTATGCACCCGTTTGACGGACCGGTGTATGACCAGTCTGGAACACTGAGATACGGCAAAGGCGAGAGGCCATCGGATAGTGATCTTCTCAGTATGGACTGGTTCATCAATAACGTTGTAGGTAAAATACAGTGAAAACACTGAGGGGCCTTCTGGCCCCTCAATTTCTTTCTTTGGAGTGATATTTCTTGGCTGATCTTTCAGTTCTCGAAATGAGAAACATCACTAAAGCCTTTCCAGGAATTCTTGCAAATGATAACATTTCGTTCGATCTCCGAAAGGGAGAAGTGCACGCTCTACTTGGAGAAAATGGAGCAGGCAAGACGACCTTAATGAATATCCTTTTCGGAATTTACAAGCCCGATGGTGGAGAGATTCTCATTGAGGGAGACAGGGTGTCGATCTCTTCACCTCATAATGCGCTGAAGCGGGGAATAGGAATGGTGCAGCAGCATTTTACTGTAGTTCCCTCCTTCACGGTTGCCGAGAATGTTGTTCTCGGCTTGAAAGACATGGGCTTCTTTGTAAACACAAAATCAGTTGAATCGAGCATAAAGAATCTGGGAGAAAGCTATGGCCTACCCGTGAATCCGAAGGCAAGGGTCTGGACTCTCTCGGTCGGAGAGAAACAGCGAATCGAGATTCTAAAGTTGCTTTATACCGGCGCGAAAGTCATCATTCTTGACGAGCCAACGGCAGTCCTTACTCCTCAAGAGACTGAAGTCTTGTTCAGAGCAATAAGAAAGCTCGTGAGTGAAGGCTCTTCAGTGATCTTCATAAGTCACAAACTTGACGAGGTGCTCCAAATAAGCGACAGGGTTACGGTATTGAGAGGTGGCAGGTTTGTTGGAACTGAAGAGAGAAGTTCAATTGATAGAAGATCTCTCGTAAGAATGATGGTTGGAAGAGACGTTTTGCTGGACTTCGAGAAATCAACAAAGGAACCTGGTACTACTGTTCTGGAAGTTGAAGACTTGACCGTGAAAAATGACAAGAATCTTGAAGCGGTGAAGAGCTTGAGTCTGAACATCCGCTCTGGTGAAATACTAGGCATCGCAGGGGTCGCGGGTAATGGGCAAAGAGAGCTTGCAGAAGCCATTTATGGCCTTAGAAAACCTGTTCACGGTACGATTCGCTTGAACAGCAAGACTCTTCGTCACACGGATGTCGCTCAAAGAATTCGGGCAGGCGTGGCATTTGTTCCCCAGGACAGGAGAGCTCTGGCTACATGTCCCTCGCTGTCAATTACTGAGAACATGTTTATGAAGAACGCCCACACGAAGTACATTCCTCAGTCTCCGTTCAACGTAGATTTTCGTGCAATGCAGAAGGCCACGGAGCGACTCGTCAGCGAGTATTCGATTTCAACTCCGTCGACCAAGACTCAGGCAAGATTTCTTTCCGGAGGAAATCTTCAAAAACTCGTACTCGCGAGAGAGCTGTCAACTAAGCCAACTGTAATCATTGCAGAGCATCCTACAAGAGGTTTAGACGTGGGAGCAATGGAGTTTGTCTATAAATCCCTTCTTGCTCATAAGGATCGAGGAGCGGCTATCCTGCTTCTAGCCGGGGAACTCTACGAGATATTCAGGCTTTCAGATAGGGTTGCTGTGATGTATGAGGGTCAGATAATGGGGTACACACCTCCTGATCCAAAGTATACAGAGGAAATTGGTTTCATGATGGCCGGTTCAAAACAGGAGGAGATCGCGTGAAGTTGAGAATAGAAAAGAGGCTAGCCGTCCCCAGATACTCCTCTATCCTTGTACCGATACTCTCAGTGGCCGCTGCGTTGCTGCTGATGGGAATCATTCTGTTGATCTTCTTCTACGGCCGACTTGGAACCCTGTCTCTTGCATTCAAAGAGACGTTTGAAGCATACAAGGAAATGTTGACTTGGCCCTTTGCGAACAGATACGGGATATTCAGTACACTAATGAGGATGGTCCCGCTGGCTTTCGTTGGGCTCGGCCTTTCATTTGCATACAGAATGAAGATATGGAACATAGGAGGTGAAGGCCAGCTCTATATGGGAGCATTGGCCGCTACCTGGGGAGCTCTTTACTTATTCAAAGATGTCACTTCGCCAGTACTTATGATTCTCCTAATTTCAGTTCTAGGAGCGGCAGCGGGTGGCATTTGGGCCTTAATTCCTGCATTAATGAAGGCATTTGCAAAGACCGACGAGATAGTGGTAACTCTTATGCTCAACTATGTCGCAATATTCTGGGTAGATTATCTTGTATACGGACCGTGGAAAGACCCGAAAGGTTATGGATTCCCGGGGACCGCGCCTTTTCCTCAGCAGGCAAGATTTCCGACTCTCTTCGGAGGCGAATTTCACATTGGCTTTTTCCTGGCAGTCGTGTTGGCGTTCATTCTCTTCTATGTGTACAGAAGGACAAGGTGGGGAATGAACTCGAGAATCGTAGGGGACAATGCGCAAGCAGCCAGATACTCGGGAATCAGCATAATAAAGTACACGATCATTGCGCTCGTTGTTAGCGGAGCAATAGCGGGCTTGGGAGGGGCCGTACAAATGATGGGAGTGCAACACAGACTGCAACACGGCTTCTCTCCAGGATACGGATACACTGCGATCATTGTAGCCTGGCTGGCCAAGCTGAACCCGATTGCAATTCTGCTTGTCGCATTTCTCTTCGGAGGACTACTCGTAGGAAATGATCAGCTTCAGATGTTCTATAAGCTGCCGATGGCTCTGATATCTGTATTTCAGGGGCTGGTACTTTTCAGCCTTCTCGGAGGAGAGGCTATTGCCAAATATAGATTGAGGGTATCGAGAGAGGAGGCAGTCACGAATGAATAATATCGAGTCTTTCATTCTCTCGACACTCAGCGCTACAGTCAGAGCGGGAACTCCTCTGCTGTTCGCGGTTCTCGGCACGATCTTCACTGAAAGATCGGGAGTGATGAATCTCGGATTAGAGGGTCTCATGCTGGTCGGAGCTATTGGAGGCTTCGTCGCCTCATATCAGACTTCAAACCTTCTACTTGCTATACTCGTCGCAATGCTTGCAGGAGCCGTTCTCGGCCTTGTTCATGCCTTCTTCACAGTAACTCTCAGAGTGAACCAGATCGTCAGCGGGCTCGCCATAACTATGCTCGGAACCGGTCTAAGCGGTTTGTGGGGAAGAGACTACATCGGGGTAATCGCAAAGCGTTTTCAGCCTATAAGAATTCCTGTATTATCGGATATTCCATATTTGGGTCAGATTCTTTTCAGTCACGACCTTCTCGTCTACATAAGTTTTCTGCTTGTTCCCGTCATGTGGTTCTTCATTTACAAGACACGACCCGGACTGACCCTAAGAGCAGTAGGCGAATCTCCCGATGCCGCAGATGCTAAGGGTATAAATGTATTCGCAGTCAGATACATCTACACTATTCTGGGAGGTTCAATTACAGCAATAGGCGGAGCTTATCTCTCGTTGGCCTATAACTCGATGTGGATCGAAAACATGACGGCCGGCAGGGGGTGGATAGCCATAGCTCTTGTGCTATTCGCAACCTGGGATCCTGTGAAGGCCTTGATAGGTGCATATCTCTTCGGAGGAATAACTGCCCTTGGATTGAGATTACAAGCAGTAGGAGCTCACGTCTCACCCGACTTTCTCAAGATGCTTCCATATTTGCTCACAATTGTCGTTCTCTTTTTCACTTCGACAGATACGCTGAAGAGAAAGGTAGGTGCGCCGACATCACTGGGAGTACCATATTCAAGAGAAGAGAGAACCTAAAGGAAACAATACGTTCGTTTTTACTGTTGATCCGTAACATTGTTTTGTGGTATAAATTTCCTATCAAAGATATTCGGAGGTTCAAAGTGATGACTCGAGCAGCATTCATAAGTTTTGCATACGCTTATTGGTTTAGGAGGAACGTCCTTTCTTCGGACTCCTCCGGTGTGTGCTTGAGTTAAAATACACTAGAGAGTATAAAAAGAGAGGACGTTGAGAAGCGTCCTCTCTTTTTATTTTAGGAGGGATGTAGAATGAAGCGGGTTCTTGTATGTGTATTACTACTTATTGGAGTTCTTGGTTTCTCAACGCAGACAGTCGGAATTACTTCGATCGTCGAACACCCAGCGCTAGATGCAGTTAGAGACGGAATTATCGATGTACTTGAAGAGAATGGTTTCAAGGATGGAGAGAATATCGTAATCGATTTTCAGAACGCCCAGGGATCGGTATCAACCGCAGTAACAATAGCAAAACAGTTCGTTTCTCTGAACCCTGCAGTGATGATTGGAATTGCCACTCCTTCGGCACAGGCGCTGGTGAACGCCTCGAAGACAATTCCAATAGTCTTCAGTGCCGTCACCGACCCAGTTAGTGCCAGTCTAGTTCCTTCATTTGGCAAAAACCCGGGAAATGTAGTTGGAATCAGCGATATGACGCCAGTCAAGACTCAGCTCCAGCTTCTCAAACTGACTCTGCCACAAGTTGAGACGGTAGGGATTATCTACAATTCAGGAGAGGCAAACTCTGTAACGATAAGGGAGTTTGCCAAAGAGGCTTGTGACGCTCTGGGAATGAGGTTAGTCGATATTACCGGTTCCACAACAGTTGAAATGGTCACCTCTCTTAACGCTCAGATCAAAGATGTTGATGCTATCTACATCGGTACCGACAACACCGCAGCCTCGAGCATCCAGTCGATTTCCAAAGTCGCTCTAAGAGAGAAGATAGCGATAGTCGCGGCTGACATTGACATCGCAAGATCGGGCGGCCTCATCGGCTTTGGATTCAACTACTATCAGGTCGGTAGAGCTACTGGAGAGCTTGTCGTTGAGATTCTTAAGGGTACTCCTCCATCGGAACTTGAGACAAAGATACTTGGACAGGATTCCCTGATTCTTTTCGTAAACACTGACATTGCAGAAGAAATCGGTATTGAGATACCACAGTCTGTTCTTGATCTCGCAAACATCGTTGTAACTAATGGTGTAGAGACGGAAAGGTAAGTCTATGGCGATTCTGGAACAGGGATTGATAATAGGCCTAATGGCCCTGGGAGTTTATATATCTTTCAGAATAGTTGATCTTCCTGACCTTACGACAGATGGATCCTTTGCCCTGGGAGCAGCGGTTGCGGTAAGGGCTCTGGTTTCCGGATTTCCTGCCTGGTTGGCGATAATGCTTGCGGCCGCCACGGGTGCTCTTGCTGGCAGCATAACTGGAACAATCCATAGAAAGCTCAAGATCAACGTTCTATTAGCCGGAATTTTAGTCATGACAATGCTTTACTCAGTAAATCTCAGGGTAATGGGCGGGCCGAATCTCCCTGTTCCTCGAGTCGTTCCTGAAAGGAGCACTCAAAGTTTTGAAGAGATGAGCGGCGGAACTGGTCTTGATGGCCTTTTTGGAGAGCTCGAGATCAATACTGAAAAACGCACAACAAAGACTACTGTTGTTGCAAAGAACATCTTCAACAACGATCTCGACGGATCCGACTTATTGCTCATAGTTCTCATAATTTCTGCTGTGGTTGTAGTTCTTTCGATTGTGCTGAAATCTGATCCTGGGATGACACTAAGAGCTTTTGGAAGTAATCCCTCGGGGGTGGTTTCTTTCGGTATCTCTCAGAATCTTCTCGCTATTGCGGGGCTTACCGTTGCGAACTGCATTATTGGGCTGAGCGGCGGTCTATTCGCGCTTTACAGCGGTTTCTCTGATGCCACAATCGGTCAAGGAATGGTCGTAACAGGACTGGCATCGGTAATAATGGGCGAGATACTTCTGGGAAGAGTTAAGCTCTTCTATGGTCTTCTCTCACCGATAGTGGGAGGTGTTATTTATCAGACGCTTCTCTCTCTGGCAATGAGGTATGGGTACAGAATCGGTTTTCTTGCAAGCGACATGAAACTACTCACAGCAGTCTTTATTATCACGGTAATTGGATTACGACAGCTCTCCTCGAGCGGAGGAAAACGAAAGGTTAAACAGGAGGTGAAGAGGTTATGGTCGAATTCAAAGATCTGACGGTCGTATACAATCAGGGGATGGAAAACGAAAGAGTTGCCCTAAGAAATGTGAGTCTGACAATCCCCGAAGGGCAATTTGTCACCATAGTCGGACCCAATGGAGCAGGCAAGTCAACACTTCTCAAAGTAATTCTTGGTGAAGTTCAGCCCACATCGGGTTTATATATAATCGACGATAAGACGATGAATTGCATGAAGCCTCACAGACTTGCTGAGTTCATCGGAAGAGTCTATCAAGACCCAAATACGGGAATATTTCCGGCTCTTACAATAGCCGAGAACCTGATAATTGCATCGAAGAAAGGCAACAGGCCCTTCAGGTTCAGTTCTGTCAAAGAAGAGGCGATAACTCTTCTTAGGGATCTCGGGCTTGGACTGGAAGACAGGATGAGAACGAAAGCGGGAGAGCTCTCCGGAGGGCAAAAACAGTCTCTGGCTATGGTAATGGCCATCTTGTCGAAGCCCAGGCTGCTGCTTCTTGACGAACACACGGCTGCGCTTGATCCAGATAGCGCCTCAAGAGTAATGGAACTGACAGCCAGAATCAACAGAGAGTACGACATAACTATAATCATGATAACTCACAACATGGAAATCGCCAACTCTTACGGAGAAAGGTTGATGAGATTGATCGATGGTGAAGTTGCAAACGATGGAATAAGAGAGATAATGTCCAGAGCGACTTCAGTTATGTGTTGAGCGGCTCTCGACTCCACCTGTGAAGAGACTCTTCAAGGTGAGCCAGTACGGACCTTTCACATAACCGCTCAAATAATTGATCAACAGTTTACCAGCCGTTTTTCCCTTAAGAAGATCTAGTTTCTCATCAAGATTCGCGTTGAACCTCTTCCTGAAGGCGTCTGCGATCTGCAGATGCCTCGCGATAGGGAAAAGCCTTTCCAGGTATCTTTCGTTTGCGGTCTTTCCCTTGTAACCATCTTCAACAATAGATAGGGCCGCCTGCCTTCCTGAATCAAGTGCAAAGTCAATCCCGGCACCTATCCAGTTATCGATAAGGCCTGCGCTATCGCCCGCAAATAACAGACCTCTTTCCAGGTTGTTCAGTTTCAGCACTACCTCACTGTCGAATGTAGGAATAGGAGTTCCCGAAAGTTCAATTTCCTCATCAAAGACTCTCTTAATCAGTGTGCTCATTTCTTCATAGGAAGAGACATTTTCACAATCAGGATAAATTCCCCCGCCTACTGAATCATACGACTCGCCAGGAAAACTCCAAAGATAACCGTTGGGGACAAACGTTATGGAGGCATTACCCGTTGGAGAGCTGTATCCGTGATATATGACACTGTAACAAGGAGGTTCCTGACCGACTAACTTTGCCCCGAAAACACCTGCGGAGATTATCACGTAATCCGAACTCAACTCTCTGCCGTCTGTCATTATCGCAAAGGCTTCTTTGACTCTCTTGACTTCTAGCACTCTCGAGACAACGAGCCGTCCGTCTCTCTCTAGAATAGATTTTAGAAGGGACTGGTCA
The DNA here is from genome assembly GCF_003351125.1 of Mesotoga sp. Brook.08.YT.4.2.5.2. Taxonomy (NCBI): domain Bacteria; kingdom Thermotogati; phylum Thermotogota; class Thermotogae; order Kosmotogales; family Kosmotogaceae; genus Mesotoga; species Mesotoga sp. Brook.08.YT.4.2.5.2. Next base: position 24,198 of record NZ_JPGZ01000014.1, on the reverse strand, counting down.
AACTCCTTCCTATCGACCTTATTAAAGATAGGCCTCTTCGAAACCAAGGACACTATGTATTTGAAACTTCCTTCCGACAGAGCATTGACCGATAACTCGCGGGTTTCAAAACCCTGGATCTCCACATCCGGAAATACCTGCCTAAGGATTTTTAGTGCTCTTGGCGTCAGCCCGCCACCACAACCCTTTTCCCTCGGAAAAGTCCGGGAGTCCACAAGGACGAAATCAACGCCCTCTCTCAGCAAAACTCTTGATGCGGCCAAGCCCGCAGGACCAGCTCCAATGACAACAACCTTGCTATGCATCCTTTACCACCGCCTTGAGTCTAATGATGAGTAGCACCACAACGATCTCGAGGAAGATTAGAAACATGATGAAGAGAACGCCTGCCATCATGCCGAATTGATGCCCGAGAAAACCGACGAAGAAATTGGAGATAGCTCCACCTATTGAAGCTGCAACAGTAAACATCCCAATGGCAAAACCTATCCCGTCTTTCATGGTGGATATGAGAATCGCCTGAAGCGTAGGGAATGTTCCCGAAAAACCAAACCCGGCGAAGACCACGGCAATACCGATGGTAACTGGAGAACTAAGCAGTAATGCTGCTCCAAAGGAGACAAATGCAATGCTCACCATAAACAAGAGCGATAACTCGTAACCCAGTCGATCAACGAAAAAGCCTGCAAGCAATCTACCAATGAATATCCCCGTCCAGAGCAGTGCGGGAAAGACACTGGCATATCTCATCTCAATGCCCTTCGTCTCAAAAACAAAACTTGAAAGCCACGACGTAAAACCAATTTCATAACCTACATACAGGAGCACTCCGGCGAGTATTAGCCAGAAGACCTTCTTGGAGAACACTTCCTTCTTGAAGTGGGTTGCCTTCTGATTACTGCCGACAAAAGGAATTCTGAAGAGTAACGGAGCAAAAGCTACAAGAAATGCGCCACCGAAAAGAGCAACGAAGAATGGCTTCCACCAAGAATTATAATCAACAAGAAAAGCTGCAACAATCAATGGCGATATGATCGAACCTAGCGCAAATAGCGAGTGCATCAGATTCAATGCTCCGCCCGGTTTTCTGTAGTTCATTCCGGAAACGCCAATTCCAATCGACGTCTCCATCGTTCCTGTTCCGAAGCTTAGAGCCATACTCCCCAGAAGCAGCAGCCAGAATGACCTCCCGATCGAGAGAACTGTCAAGCCACCTGTAATGATTACTATCCCGCCGGCAAGCAACTTGAATGGACCGAACTTGTTCGAAAAAGCGCTCACAAATACCGCCGACAACATGAAAGCAAGAGTAGGAAGTGAAAGAAGTACTCCTGCTATCTGATGATCAATCCCAAAACTCTTCTCGATTGCCGGCAGCGCACTACCCAGTATTATCGATGTAAATCCAAAGAGAAAAAAACCACATGACGAAATAAGGCTGAAAGCTTTCTTCGTGTCCATGAGAGAATTCTATCACGATGAACGGATTGTTTGAACTAAAGGGAAACTCAAAAAAAGCGCAGCCCGTAAGCTGCGCTTTTGAGGTTTTTTCTTCACATGAAGAACGGAGTTACCGGGAAGAGTGAACCAAACACCAGAGAAACAACAGACATCAGCTTGATAAGAATATCCATCGACGGGCCAACTGTATCCTTGAGAGGATCTCCCACCGTATCGCCAACGACAGCCGCTTCGTGTGTTGGAGTACCTTTTCCGCCGAACTCTCCCGTTTCAATGTACTTCTTTGCGTTGTCCCAGGCTCCGCCGGCGTTTGCGCTAAATATTGCGATCATGATAGCGCTTGACAGTCCTCCCATCAACAGCCCTGCCACGGCAGATCGGCCAAAGAGAAAGCCGACAATGAATGGAGAAGCGATTGCAACTATTCCTGGGGTAAGCATTCTGCTTACGGCACCTTTGGTTGTTATCTCAATGCATCTCTTATAGTCAGGCACCGCCTCGCCCGTTCTGATGCCAGGAATTTCTTTGAACTGTCTCCTGATCTCAACAATCATAAGGTTTGCGGTATCGGCCACACCCTTGATCAATAGAGATGTGAAGAAGAAGGGCAACATACCTCCAATCAAAATCCCAATTAGAGTGTATGGCTCAACCAGGTTGATCACCGGATTGTTCACAATCTCGTCGGCAGTTCCCGCCGTACCCCAAATATACGAGACTATGAGGGCAAGGGCGGCAAAAGCCGCTGAACCAATGGCGAATCCCTTTCCGATTGCCGCTGTCGTATTTCCGACAGAGTCGAGCCTGTCGGTGAGCTTTCTTACCTTAGGATCGAGTTTGGCCATCTGAGCTATTCCACCTGCGTTGTCTGCAACAGGACCATAAGAGTCGACAGAGACGATGTATCCAACAAAAGAAAGCATCCCAAGGGCTGCGATAGCTATTCCGTAAACTCCTGCAGACCAGTAAGCGGCAAGAATTGCAATTGCAAGTGTTATTACCGGCCAAATGGTACTTCCCATTCCAAGAGCAAGACCGCCAGTGATATTTATGGCCACTCCGCTCTGGGTATCCTTTGCAAGCTTTCTAGTCGGCTTATATTCATCCGATGTATAGTATTCACTCAGCTTCGAAATGATTATTCCCGCGATGAGTCCGGCTGCTATTGCAAAAAAGAGTCTCCATCTGGAAACAAACTCAGGATTGATGATGAAGCTGTCCTTAAAGGCATAGTCCGGCGCCGCTACTCCAATCACTATGGCCACGGAGCCCAGAACAAGAGCCCCTGTAAAGAGGTTTCCAAAGCTCAAGCTCTTCTGAGCATCTTTGGTCTTCATATTCGCGACCACAAGCACGCCTATCAAAGAGGATAGTACGCCCGCGGCGGCTATTAGAACAGGCAAGATTATCAGGCCGTAATACTGTGCTTCGGTCATCGTCCCGTGATCCGCGAACTTCATGAAGATCGCCAGAACGATCGCTGAGACTATCGAAGCAACATAGGACTCAAGAATATCCGCACCGAGACCGGCGACATCTCCCACGTTGTCTCCAACGTTATCGGCAATGGTAGCCGGATTTCTTGGATCGTCTTCTTCTATCTGCTCTTCGATTTTCCCCACGAGATCGGCACTCATGTCGGCGGCTTTCGTATACATTCCTCCGCCGACCCTATCGAACAAAGCTATGAGACTGGCTCCTAGAGAGTAAGAGCTAATGATCATGATTCCATCAATATAGGATATCCTGCCGAAAGCTCTGGAGATATCCGTGATGTTCTCAAAAACAAACGAGCTCTTGAAAACAAGCATAACAAGTGCCAGACCGGTAAGTGAGAAACCGGCCACAGCAAGCCCCATAACAGACCCGCTTGAGAAGGCAACTTTGAAAGCGTTCGCTAGACCATGCTCCGCTCCCGCTGCAACTCTCGCATTTGCTCTTGTTGCAGCGTACATCCCAATAACTCCGGCCAGCTCAGAGACGAGCGCGCCAAAGAGCAGCACAACTGGATACTTGAACGACTGGAAGATAATCCCTAGAACTGCGGCCAGTACAATAGCCACAAGGAATATCTTTCTTGCTTCTTCTTCAAGGAATGCAGAGGCACCTTCCTGAACATACTTAGAAAGCTCTTTCATCCTATCATTACCTTGCGAAAAGCTCAGAGTCTTTCGCAACATAATGAAGGCAAAAACGGTTGAGATAATCCCTGCTACAAGTGGAAAGTACAATGAGTTCATTCGTTCTCCCTCCTAGTTGCTACTTTATTGGAACACATTTGACTTAGAAATCCCAACTTACATCCCAACGCTCGAAACAGTCTTTAGGCAACTTTTCCACGAAATCATGTCCGCTTCTGAAGACGTATCTGTTTCCTATCATAGGCCTTGATCTACCACCCTTCTGTTTGAGAATGTAAAGGTAATCCTTTGCTCTTGTAACGGCCACATAAAAAATTCTTTCTTCTTCGCTCAGAGAACCTTCTAGTATCGCCATTGAATTCGGCAGATCACCCGGATTCACGGCCAAAATGAAAACTACGTCCCACTCCAACCCCTTCGCCTGATGCACAGTTGAAAGCACAACCGCCGGTTGTTTTTCAGCAGACTCCCGTTCAATATCGATCTTCTCGCTAACGGCAAGATCCTCAAGAAGATCGGAAATCGACCTGTAGCGACCGGCAATCTCAATAAGCCTCTCAACATCCATCCTTCTTTCTCTCGCGTCCGGGAATTTGTCATCTAGATAGGCACCGTAGAAAACCTCATAAAAACGCCTTACAATCTCCGAAGGAGGTTCTTTTTCATCGAGATCACTGAAAAGGGCAGCCAACTTGTCAAGTTTCACCCTGTTGCTTACATGCGACCCAATTACATCAACCGGTTTGTGACCGTCATTAACTGCTGCGGTTATTCCCTGAATTATTCTAAGAGACGTTGCGCTTCCTACACCGGGAAACAGCCTCAAAGTTCTTCCCCAGGATATTTGATCCAGCGGGTTTTCGATAACCTTCAGTATTGCAAGTATATCTTTAACGTGAGCGGTTTCGGTGAATCTGGGACCCGAGTAAAGGGTGAAATTCATCTTTCTCTTGTCCATCTCCATCTGGAGCTCGAGAGAATGATAGTGTGAACGGTATAGAACGGCTATCTTATCGGGGTTTATACCATCGTCTACGTGTTCCTGGATCTTCTGAGCGACAAAAGAAGCTTCTTCCAGATTGTCCCAGGTCTCTGCAACGACCGGAATCGGTCCGTTCATTCTAACCGCCCGAAGTTGCTTTTCAATGGAGTCTTCGGGAACAATGGAGTTAACTAAATCGACAATCTGTGGGGTTGATCGGTAATTAGTCTGAATCTTAAAGATCTTTGCATCTTTGGTAGCAAGAAAATCATAGACGTTTTCGAACCTTGCTCCCCTGAATGAATATATCGACTGGGCATCGTCTCCGACAACTATCAGGTTTCCGTGAATGGAAGACAACATTTCGACGAGCCTGAACTGCAAAACATTGGTATCCTGAAACTCGTCAACAAGAACCCATCTGAAGCGCTCGGCCTCTTTTCGAAGAATCACGGGATTTTCATTGAACATCTTGAGAGCCTTCAACAGCAGATCGTCATAGTCAACACAGTTCTGAAGTGTCTTTTCTTGAACATACCTCTTCCAGATCTCTTCAATCTCGTCATATGAACCGAGAAACTTCCGATTCTGCCTCGCAATCGACTCTCTCAAAGACGAAAGCACGTTTACCGAATAAGAATAGATGCTTTGAAGAACTCCTGCTGAAGGTAGAGTCGAACTGTTGATACCTTCTCTTTCTTCAAGCAACTCCGCCCTACAATGCTTAATGAGATCTTTCGAATCCTCTCTGTCAAGGATAGTGAAATTCTCTTTCAACTCGGCTGCCTTCGAGTATTTTCTCAAGAAGTAATTGCACACGTGGTGGAATGTTCCTGAAAGCATTCCCTGGAGGCTTGATCCGCTGGTTCGCCTGGCCCTATCGATCATCTCTCTGGAAGCGGCCCTTGTGAATGTGACGAGAAGAATATTCTGCGGGCTCACCGAATTCGATACTAGATGCGCGATCTTATACGTAATCACACGGGTCTTTCCTGAACCCGGCCCCGCCACTATCAGTGAACGGCCGTTTGATTGGACGACAGCTTTCAGCTGTTCCTCGTCTAGTCCTTCGCTAAGAAATTCGGGAATCTCTGAACTTTTGAGAGTATATTTCTTCATCGACCACAGCGGCCCCCTTCTGCTAAGATTTTACCATAACGATGAAATCGCTTCACTGAGACTCTTTCGATACCCTGGAGGTAACAATGAATGAAGAAAGCGGTGGAATGAAGCAGATAGTTGTCTCTCTCTTGCTGTTGCTCTGTGTGTTTCTGATAGGAATCTTTGGATACTCAATAATCGAAGGATACCATCCTATCGATTCCTTTTTCATGGTAATGATCACGATCTCAACAGTTGGTTACAGCACCCCTACTGACCTGACTGAAGCCGGGAAGGTGTTCACCAGTATAATTATACTTGCGAGCATCACCATCGTTGTTTACGCAGTTTCAAACATAACGGCTTTTCTTGTAGAAGGAAGAGTCAATAAGCTTATCAGGAGGAGAAGGATATTGAAAACAATACAAAAACTGGAAAACCATTTTATTGTAATCGGAGCTGGCGACCTGGGATCAACAATTGCAAATGAGATATCTAAGAGAAACTATGACGTGGTGATTGTTGAGAAGAGAGAAGAAAGGCTCCGTGATCTGACTAAGAAAGAGGGAGGAAAGCTAATATTCATCTCCGGAGATGCCACAGAGGAAGAGACCTTGAAAAGCGCAGGCGTTGACAAGGCACAAGGTTTGCTCGCATGTCTTCCGGACGACGTAGACAACATCTTCGTAGTTCTAACGGCTAGAGGAATGAACAAAAACATGAAGATAATTTCCAAGGTAACCCATGGTGAGAACATCAACAAGTTGAGTTATGCGGGAGCAGACAAAGTAATTCCCATCCAGGAGATTGGAGCGCACAGAATGGTCGCAATGATGCTAAACCCAACGATCACTGGCTTTCTGGATAGTATCTCGCAATCAGGTTCACTGCAGTTGCGTTTTGAAGAAGTCAGAGTGCCGGAAAGCTTCCCCGAAAAAGGGCAGACATTGGAAGCGCTTAGAATACCACAGAAGATAGGCTTGATTATAATTGCAACAGTTACGGGCGGAGTTAGCAAGTTCAATCCAAGTGCTTCGACAGTAGTTAAGCCCGGTGACAGCCTTATGGTCCTCGGAGGGCATGAGCAAGTACTTAAGCTCCAAAGTTTCCTGAAGGGCGATCTAGAGGGCTGATTGCTCAGTGAGCCAATGTGATAGATCTCAAGGAATCAATGGCGCCTTATGAAAAGCGCCCGGCTTATAGAGATCTCCTATCTCTTATAAGATGAAATCATTATTCAGTCATTAGAGAAATTCAAAATAGGAGGAATCGGAATGGCAGACAAAGCGGTAAAATATTCGGCAAAAGGCATAGACTTCGCACCGGGAATAGCGGGATTCTCTGCGAAGGCAGTAGAGATCAACTCCCCGTTCTCAGGAAGACCCGAGGCTCACAAGTATCAGCATGACCTATATGTAGTGATTTCGGGAACTGCGAAGGTCAAAACTGGAGTGCTCAACGGTGACATAAAAGAAATCTCCGATGGCGAGTTCAGGAGTGAAGAAATGATTGTCGAAGAAGAACACATTCTCCAAATAGGAGATTCACTGCTGATTCCTACCGGGGTAGGCCACTCGCTAATCGTCGAATCCGGGACCTATTCGCAGTGGGTCTTCAAGATTGATAAGAAGTGATCTTGCTGATCAATCGTCCTCCTTCAGCTGTCCAAAAGCATGGACCCGTTCACCGATGAGATCAACCGAGAAAGGGCGTTGTCGAGACGTTCGCTATGCTGACGAGAAGGCGAGAGAAAAGCCAGTCACTGCTGAAGTAAGACGCAATGCCGCCTTCGGCGGGACGCAAGGCTGGCGAAGATCTTGCCAGGTCGCTATGCCCGGAAGAGCATCCGGGGACGCAAGGCTGCCTTCGGCAGGAGGCGAGGCCGACTTCGTCGGGAAGTGATGCTGCTGCGAAGGAAGCCTCTCAGGTCAACCGTCAACGGTCCACCGTCCACCGAAGATCCGCTGTGCGCTTAAGAGCGAGGACCCGCTGATCGCTGCTCAAAACAACGTTCTCCGTCAACGGGCCGCCGTCCACCGAGAAGAGCCGTTGAGCCTGCGCTGGCGCCCTTAGACCCGCTGGTCGCTTGCCAAGAGATCGGGTTGATAGGGGCGGGTTAAGAAATTCGGGTTGCTAAGAGCGGGTTATCAAAACCGGGTTATGAAGATCGGGTGTAGTAAGAGGAAGATTTGTTCTTCGCTCCAGAGCTAGGATTTGTTCTTCGTTCTTGGTCAAAACCATAACTCAGTAACGTGGAGATCCTTACCAGGAGCACGAGGATTACGAGGAAAGTAGATTCATGTAAAATAATCATGGCTGTCATCCCAAGTTACTCATACAAGCTCCTTCCTTTGTCATCCCGTGATGAATTTGCACGGGATCTGGTCTTGAGAACGATCCAAGAATCGAGATTCTGACCAGCATGTCAGAATAACGGGATGAGGTTAGGGAAGGGTTTCGACTTTGCGTCACCAGGAACGAGTTATGAAGATCGGATCTGAAGGATCGGGGCGCACGACTCTGCTTATGCAGACCAGTCGGGCTTTGCCCGACAGCATTGCACACAAATATACTAGTCAGTGCAATTCGTTTTGTTTCAATAGTGGCTGACTTCAATATTCTGGCCGTCCCGTGGGCGAAGCGAACTTCTCGAAAGGATTTCTCTCGTCTCCTCTCGATCTTATCGGTAAACGCGTCCTTGCTTTTGGACGGTCAACGACTCTTCATTTTCAGTGTCTGCTTAAACGAGTGTGGACTGCGACTGGAATGAAAACTCGCGTGCCTCCGAATTTTTCCTGAAGTGACTTACCTAATTCTTACGGTCTCGTCTCTATCGACATTTCCCTTGGAATCATGAATCACTAACTTGCCTTCAGGACTGCTGCCGGCTAACTCCGAAGCAGCGGTAATTGTATCGTCCTTTTCGTCAAACCGATGAATGATTCTCTCTTCACTTTCGTGATCGACTATCCAGGATCCTTCGTGGGGTCTCACATGGTAGATGTTTTCAATAATCTCTTCACTAATACTCGGAATCTTGCGTAGTTCTTCATGGTGATCCATGAAATGCACCTCCTACACATCACTGACAAATCATAGAACCGCGAAGTTCAAAAGCTCATCCAATGTCACTCTCGGAACTCGACTCTCTTGCGAACAAAGCGGCGCCGTAAGCTCCCATTATATCGGGTATTTCGGGGATGAGGATCTCCGTTCCAAACAACTTATTCAAAGCCTCCACTACCCCGGGGTTTCTCGCAACCCCTCCGGTGAAGACAAGAGGTTCTGGAGATCCCAATCTTGAATACATCGCTCCCACTCTTCTTGCTATCGCCTTGAATAGACCGGCCGAAATATCCTCAATTCTTTCTCCCAATCCTATCAGCGAAACAACTTCAGACTCGGCAAATACAGTGCAAACCGAACTGATCGAAATGTCCTTCTTTGATTTTCGGGCAAGCGACGACATCTCTTCGGTGCCAAGCTCAAGAGCAGAAGCCATCACTTCAAGAAACCTTCCCGTTCCGGCGGCGCACTTATCATTCATTGCAAAGTCTTCTACACTTCCCCCGGAATTCAATCGGATAACTTTGCTATCCTGACCGCCTATGTCGATGATTCCTCGGGCTTCGGGGTAGAGTTCGAAAACGCCTCTGGCGTGACATGAGATTTCTGTGATCTTATCACTTGCAGATGATACGAGCAGCCTTCCATAGCCCGTAGAAATGCACTTTCCAATTTGATTTCCATTCTTGCGGGAGAATTCGGTCATCTCCTGTATAAGAACTTCTGCTGTATTCGAGGCCCTAATTCCCGTTTTCAAAGTCTTCGAGAAGAGTATCCTGCCGTTCCCGTCAACCAGAACGCCATTGGTAGTCGTAGAACCTGAATCAACTCCTGCGTAAATCACCGTACTTCCCTCCTCAGCATGCGATACTGATCTGAAGTCGCTCTTCTCCATCAAAGCCCCGATTCTTGTGGTCAGTTGTCCATCTGAATTTAGAGGAAAATCGAGTTCAACTCTGTAACTCTTTCCGTTGTCGCCGGCACGAACAAAGTCGAAGAAGTCGCAAAACTTAGGAACCACAAAGACAGTCGCATCTGCTCTGTCATCTGAAGCTGGAAATGGCTCGGAGAAGCGACCACAAGGAGATCTCCACCTCAGCAGACGTTCGGCAATCGCAACAAGTGGTTCGATGTTATCGGCAGTCTTGCTAGAAAACGGTCTTCTTCCCAGGCAGGTCTCATTTGATACTGTTATTGCGCCGGCCTTCTCCACTGCATTATCGAAGCTTTTCAGATCAGTCACTCCGCCGCTAAGTGCAATCCGTTTTCCCGATCCATCGCTCTTGGCATTAGAAGAGCTTACTTCGGCTTTCCTGCCATCTAGCGCCGAAAGATAAAGCCTTGATAACTCCGTCCCTTCAACCAGCATTTCATTTGCCTGCACATACTCCACAATATCGTTGAATCGGTTTATTCCAGTATGCAGGTCAACTGTAATACCGGAGTTCTGGAGGAAAGCTGTCAGACCGACAAGCTCGCGGCAAAGAAATTTCACCGCGTCAGCGTCTCTCTTCCACGGAAGTCTGAGGATGAAAACCTTGGCTGACGAAAGCTCTGAGAGAAGATCTCCGACTCTGCGCATCGCATCACAAGAGTCGGCTATCAAGAGACAATCATCTGAATTCAGTTCCATCCCTTTTTTGTAGACGGTCTTTGCATAACCGCACAAATTGCATCCAAGTTCGTGACAAGAGGTCGGAGCAGAGGAGGTGATTCTGTGGAATTCACAGGCGCTTCCGAGCATCACTTCCATTGGTATGTAGCTGCATGAATAATAGATCATCTTCTCTTCTCCACAATTTCCAGGAATGCTTCTGTCCTAGTCCGCAGCTGCCCGGCTCCCTGAGATGAATGGTCAACACAGTCACCCGTCAACTCAAGAAAGGGAATTCTCTCCTCTTCGAATATACTCTTCAAGTAACTCACTCCTCCGGCCGACTGTCTGCATCCCCAGTGAGAAAAGTGGATCACTCCATCTACCCTAAAGCTGCGTGCAAGATCCAGGCAGAAGTTTCCACGATCGACCACGCTTCCACAAAGAGGATTATAGACAAGTTTCTCTGCGAGACTCTCAAGTGGTCGCTGTGGATCAACCGGATACATCCAGTCCCACATGAGCTCACTGGCAACCACGAGGTTTTTCGATCCCGGAACGAAGAGATTGAAAAGCTCATTATCGTAATAGGGAGGAATGTGAAGCCAGAGGATCTTCCTCGCGTTTTCGGGAATCGCTTCAAGCCTTTCGTGGATACCTCTGGAGGCCGCCGCAATTCTCCCATCCCCGGCCAGAGTATGAAGTACATACAACGAGTTCATGTGTTCATACAAGTGCTGAGGCAGATACGAGTCTTCCGTTCTGGCTTTCGACTCCTCGAGGTTTTCCATGAGTTCTCTTTCATAAGACAATCTCAACGACAACTCATCCATTTTGAAGGGGGCCCCTGTGATTTCTTCGATCGTACCGACAACTTCTTTCAGTTGCGAGAGAACGTATCCTACAGCCTCACTCTTTCGACCTCTTGGCACATCTATCAAAATGAAAGGAACATCGTATTCCTTGGCTATTCTTTTGAAGGTTGGAAGATTTCCATCGCAGAGAATGCTTGTCGTCATCACCAACTTTGGCGGGGGGAGAAGCTTTCTCATAGATACTCCAACAGAAGCTCTATGAAACGTACAGAGGGAGTCGCTTATTCCCGCCTGTGAAGAATATGCTATCGCCGTGTCCTCAAGATGCATCGACGAAAGCGCTCCAGAAATGCCTTCGGCAGAGACGGGGTTAAGACCCGCAGAAAGAAGAAGCTCAGAAGGGGCCATGAGATTCACCCACACGGTACTGATACCCTTTATTGCAAAATAGACTTCCTCAAGCGCTAGATGATTGACCGTATTGACAAATCGAGGTCGACCCCTGTCTGGAAAATGCCTTCTTCTGAGGTTCTCAAATTCCATGCCTAACTGAAGCCATTTCTTGAACTTTTCGGTATCATCTATGTAATTTCTTAGAAAGCTTCCGAATTTCACACTCTTTCGCGACATCTACTATACTCTCGCTCCTGCCACAATGAATTGCTGTTATCAACCCATTGTCCCTTTGAGTCGGGATATTTGACTGAACTCAATTATAACCTCTTACGAACAAAGAGTCTGATAGTTCACCGGTCAGCTACTTCGCGCCCGCGATATGCTTGATCACTCTGAATCTCTTTCTGCATGACTGGGCGATATTGACCCGCTCTCTCCAAACAGGGCAAAGGAAAGGGATTTCCGAAAGTGATAGCCGTATATCGCAAATTCCACCGACAGTGGGAAAAGCGACGGCTTAAAGAAGGCCGTCCACAGTAACAGTAGCCAGTAGTGTATTCTGCCTCTTTCACGGATTCCAAGTACCCATAGGGACTTCAGAAAAGCCTTAAGACTATCGGAAAGGGGTCTTACATGTCTAGGTGTATTAGGTTTATAGTTCTTAAGAAAGGTAATGACTCTCTGACGGTAAGGTTTAGGAGCGTAGATGCTCTTAAGTATCTCATAGTAACCGTCTTCAAGGTTCTTGAGTCCCATCTTAGGAACTATGTTAGTCAGAATGCTTGTGTTATTTCCAGAGAACTCCGATGCGATCCTGTTCTCTTCTTTCAACCTCATGAAGAGTCTTGTACCTGTAGGCGCAGTGAGGACACCAACCATTGCCGTCACTATACCGCTCTTCTGAATGAAATCGATCATGTTTCTGAATACCGAAGGCTTATCGTGATCGAAGCCCACAATGAATCCGCCCTGAACCTGCAGCCCAAACTGCTGCATCTTCTTTACAGATGAGAGTAAATCTCTGTTTCGATTCTGATACTTACCGCATTCAAGAAGGCTTTCCTCCTCGGTAGTCTCTATGCCGACGAAGACGGTTCCGAAATTTGCGTCGACCATGAGTTTCATGAGTTCATCGTCATCCGAAAGATCAATTGAGACTTCTGTATTCAGTACAAAAGGATAATTCCTCTCTTTCATCCATTCGGCTACTGCCGGAAGAATCTCTCTCTTCAGCTTCGTCTTGTTGCCGATGAAATTGTCGTCCACAATGAAGACTCCCCCGCGCCAACCAGCCTCATATAATGCTTCCATTTCGGCAGTGAGTTTTTCCGCGCTCTTCGTCCTGGGAATTCGTCCGTTTAGCAGAACAATGTCACAGAACTCACAATTATAAGGACAACCTCTGGAATATTGAATGTTCATTGAAGAGTACTTTCTCATGTCAAGAAGCGCCCAGTTTGGAATGGGGCTGGTTCCGATATCTGGAAAGCCGTCAGATCTGTAAATGTGCTTAGCCTGGCCTTTCTCTAAATCATGAAGAAACGGCGCCAGAGTCATTTCTGCCTCGCCAAGAACAAGATGATCGACTTCACTGAACTCCTCGGGTCTGGTTGTGAAAAGCGGCCCGCCCGCTACAGTTTTGACACCAAGCTCTCTGCACCTTTGAATGACCTTCTTTGCCGAGTCAAGCTGAATGTCCATCGAGCTAATCATTACGTAGTCGGATTCTGTGATATCTTCATCACGCAGAGTGTCCGTGTTCATATCGATGAGCTTCTTCTCCCATTCTTCGGGCAACATGGCAGCAACGGTCATGAGACCAAGTGGGGGATACGCCGCTTTTTTAGAAACAAACTTCAAAGCATGCTTGAAACTCCAGAATGTCTCCGGGTATTCAGGGTAAACCAACAGAACTCTCAAGATCTCACTTCCTTTTTTCTTAAGATACCCATGACTCTGTTTCCGTAATAGAACGTTCGCGCGAAACAGTTCAATCTGCGGGATAAGAGACTGCGAAAACTGCCGTGACATTACCTAGAGTTGATTTGGCATCATTTGTTCAGCTGTCGGTCTAAGCCACTTTGCCGTAGTTGTTATAACGAAAGAGTATTCTCATTGAAAACATGGACTCGATTACTTATCCCGCTGTAATATCAATTTTATCACGCAGGCTAGTCAAGAGAACTCGCGAGCAGACATGAAGCACTTTGATCTCAGCGAATTCATGACGAGAATCCTTGGGTCATGACGAGATGCGGCTTCTTTGACATCGTCCTGGTCGAATGGTTAAAATCCTCAGGAGCTGCTGCATGACGGCGAGAATTGCGCAATCAATAAGGACCAGTTTATCTCGGCATCTCTCTCTGTTCAACAAGAACGACTCATAGAACCCACCCCTTACTATTTCGTGAGAGTCACCCAACCTGGCTACAAGAGACTTAAAGGTTTCGGTTTTCCAAGACCTCGCACAAAGCCGAATTGTCAAGAGAGGCTTGTCCAATTGCCTAGTTTTTGTTTCTTAAATGGTGCATCAGACCATTCCCGCCTCGCGAAATTCTCGGCAAATGCTTCACTTACATTGAGTTTCTTGGATTCGCGCTCCCGGTTCAAACGAGAAGCCTATCCCCTGAAAAGGTCTCCACTCAAATTAAATCCACGAACTCTTCTCTCGCAACGAAGAGCGCGGGCAAAGCTTGATCCTAAATCGCATCAAATAATTCGATATATTTACAGAAAGCGTTTATCAAAGATCGCTATATACTTCTTCACCTTCAATGAATACTCTCTCTGTCTTCGCCGAAAGGTTAAATGGATGATCAGTCCAGATAGCAATATCTGCGTCTTTTCCAACTTCAAGTGATCCAACTCTCTCATCTATCTTCAAAATCTTCGCAGCATTTATCGTCACCATCTTGAATAGATCGTCCTCTTTGGAGCCGTAACGTAAAGCCACACCGAGTTGAACGTTCGTATTTTCGAGAGGAATGACTGGATGATCACACATGAAAGCTGCCAGGACGCCTTTTTCGTTGAGTATTCTTGGCGCATCGTAACTCATGTCCTTAAGCTCGAGTTTCGTTCGAAAACCGAAAATAGGTCCAAGAACAACCGGAACATTGTTACTCTTGAGAAAATCTACTATCTTGTAGCCTTCAGTTGCGTGCTCCACAACAAGATCAAAATCAAACTCCTTTGATAGCCTTACTGCAGTCAGAATATCATCCTGTCTGTGAGCGTGAATTCTTGCGGGAATTTCCTTCTTGAGCACTTTTTCTCCTACCTCAAGTTTCGGGTCTATATCCGTGAAGGGCTTCCCCTCTTTCTCAGCAGCCTTCTTCTTCTCAATGTAGGCCCTGACTTTTGTGAAGTAACCACGGATAACAGCTGCCGTTCCCAGTCTAGTGGAAGGCGTTTTCTTGAAACCTTCTCCGTAGACTCTCTTGGGGTTCTCTCCTGTCGCCATCTTCAAACCTGCTGGAGCGCGAACAACCATGTCGTCGACTATCAGGGTTTTCTTGAACTTGAAGATAGCGCCCTGACCCCCGACCGGGTTTGCACTACCGGGAACAACCATGACAGTAGTGACTCCTCCTGATAACGCGCGCTTTATTGCGGCATCCTGAGGATTAAACGCGTCAACGACTGAAACATCGGGAGTAAGAGGATCTGTCGCTTCGTTTCCATCTCCGTAATAGCCGCCTACACCCTCTTCATAGATTCCAATATGAGAGTGGGCATCAATGAAACCGGGGAAAATATACTTTCCCGAAGCATCAATTACCTCTGCATCAGGTTCCTCTATTCCCTGGCCTATCCGCTCAATCTTTCCATTACCGATCAGGACATCGCCTTTGAATGGATCGGATGTGATAGGGTAAACTGTACCATTCTTTAGTAGTATTGACATGAAAGACCTCCTTAGTTCAGTAGTATATTTAGATTCTATCAGAAGTGATACGTAATGCACACTTATCGATATGCCATCTTGTTCTGGAGCCGACTGTCAGGAAGGAGTATATTATGCTTGAAGATGCTGTAGGAAGGGAGTATTCAAGAAACGATCTAGAGAGAAACTGTGCAGAGGCGATGGTTTACGGAGCAAACGAGGAATTCAATCTAAATCTTCCCAAAGAAGCGTTCGACACCATGGGTGCCTTCGGGGGAGGAATGAGAGTTGGAAGCGTTTGCGGTGCAGTAATGGGTTCCCTCGCGGTGATTGGCATTCTTTTCAACAGTGAAGAATTCGAGAAACAAGAGAAAATGAAACGTATCGCCGAAGAATTCCTTGAGGAATTCGAGAAGAGATACGGTCATCTTGATTGCAAAGTACTTAAAGAAAAGTACAGGGATGAAGTTATCGGATGTGAGCCAACCGTAAGAATGGCCGCGAAAGTGCTTGAAGAGATAATCGTCAAGTACGAAAGAGAAAAGACTAACTGATGACGATCAAATGAAAAGAAACGAGAGAGACCAACCGAGAGCTTTGCTTCTAGAAAAACCATATTCGAGAGTATTAAGAGCAAGGAGAGAAAGCAGATCCTGCATAGTAAGAAAAAGCAAAAGGCCCGGGTCGGGGGTTGCGGTAGGGATTGGAAAGAGCAAAGCGATATCAGTTGGCCGTTAAACGGTTCTCCTTTAGCCGAGGGAAAAACCAGTGCTTCGTTCCAGAGCGAGGATCTGTTCTTCGTTCTTGGTCAAACCAGAAAAGCTACATGAGACGAAAAAAGAAGGGTAAGACTCTGAATCAAGTTCAGATGACGCGTTGTGACATTTTTGCTCTTCCGACCTCTTGCCTCTGACCTCAGGCTCTTCCCAAGGACGGGTTCATGATCTGGGACGAAGGACTAAGGACGGCTCTTCACAGCGTTCAGCGGGTCTTTGTTCTTAAGCTTACAGCGGATCTTCGTCCAGTGTACAAAGGGGATTTCATACGACCTCATCTTGTCTGTTTGCTCCTTCCTTGTCTCTGTTCACAGTTCCTCCCTTTCGGTTGTCTGCACAGAGTTGGTTGACTAACCTACAAAACTGGATAACACAGTCCCTTCGCTCCACTCCCATTACAGGAGCTTCATCACTACTACGGACTGTTCCGCCCCTGAATCTGGCATCGGTACTTTCACCCTCGTGGGTCTTCCACTTGCGGCTTTTCCCTTAACATCCAGATCCAGGTTCCCAAGTTCCTAATCGAAGCCTGTACCAGGGTCACGCCACCTATATTCCGGTCACCATCTGGACAGTAAGCAGGTTTCCTCCAGACTTATCCCGGGATAACCAGGTTTCCCGGTTTAGATGACACTACAGGTCCTTACGACACGTTCACGGTGGTTCACTTGTATTCGTCTCCTCTGGTACTCACCTGACGGGATCACTGTCCCGCCTTTTCCCGTAACGTTCACTACCATGGCTCTTTACCACAGCAGCTTACGGTGGTTTGAAGCCTCCACCTGCATGGCGGCTTCGAGGGGCCCTCCCTCATCTTCGATTAAGCATGGCTTGAAGTTACCTTCTTCGCCTTCTTGGCACACTGGAACTTGCAACTGACGGACTTCTCGGAGAACGGTGGACCGTTGACGGTTGACCTGAGAGGCTTCCTGCGCAGCAGCATCACTTCCCGACGAAGTCGGCCTCGCCTCCTGCCGAAGGCAGCAATGCGTCCCCGGATGCTTTCCTGGGCATTGCGACCCGGCGTGATCTTCGCTAGCCTTGCGTCAACAGACTGGCTTTTCTCTCGCCTTCTCGTGAGCGCAGCGAACGTCTCGACAATGCTCTTTCACGATGAATGGCTTGCTCACCCTCAAATAGACAGCACATGTTGCAGACTATTTATATAAAAGACAATGAAGTGTAGCATTGAAGGTTTAATATTTTACCGACCGGTAAGTAAACATCTATTGGGGGTGTTATTCATGGGTATTGTAGAAAGCATGAAAGCTTCTATGCTGAGACAGGCAGGGAAGTATGTGGGTTCAGTTGTCAGAAATTCTTCGACTGAAAATATTGGAAGGCTTTTTGGTACTGTCGCCACTTTGACAAAGGAACCGACGAAGAGCGGTCTGAAGAAACTCACTCAGATGGCCAAGGAAGAGCATCCGATGATCGTTTCCTGGCAGAATGTCTTCAAGAGATCCAGTCCTAAGGCCGTCGAAAAGGCTATGACAAATCTCGTTGTAAATGAGTTCGCATTAGGCGAGAAGATTAGACAGGAGAAGATGCTGGAGCACGAGGTTGTTATTCCTAAGCTTCTAGTAATAAGTCCAACTTACGCTTGTAATCTCAACTGTGTCGGCTGTTATGCCGGTCTTTACGGAAGAAAGTATCAGCTCTCCAAGGAAGAGGTCAGTTCGATCATCCGGCAGGCAAACGAGCTTGGGATTTACTTCTTTATCATCACCGGAGGCGAACCATTCGTCTGGCCGCATCTTCTAGAGATTTTCGAGGAGTTCAACGACTCGTATTTCCAGGTCTACACAAATGGAACGCTCATAACGAAGGAAGTCGCGAAGAAGCTTGGCGAACTTGGCAATGCGACCTTTGCCGTATCAGTGGAAGGTTTCGAAGGCGAAACTGACTGGAGACGCGGACGAGGTACCTTCAACAAGATCAAGCAAGCATGGGAAATCCTGCGAGAAGCAGGAGTAATCTACGGTACTTCTGTCACAGCGACAAGACTCAACCACGAAGTTATGATGAAGGACGAGTTCTGGCAGTTCCTGAAGGACGAGGGCGTTTCTTATGCCTGGGTATTCCAGTTCATGCCAGTCGGTATGAATCCTTCTATGGACCTTGTCCCTACGCCGGAACAGAGATATGAGAGATTCTTCAAGACCGAGCAAGAGAGGCTCGGTGGAGACTTCGCATTCGTTGCAGACTTCTGGAATCACGGATTCCTTACGAATGGCTGTCTTGCCGCCGGCGCAAAGTATCTTCACGTAAATGCAAAGGGTTACGTTGAACCTTGTGTCTTCCAGCAGTTTGCGGTTGACAGTATAAGAGAAAAGAGTCTTCTGGAGATTTTGAAGTCTCCATTCTTCACTGCATACAAGAGAATGGTGCCTTACAGCAATAATCTCTTCAGACCCTGTCCGATTATTGACAATCCGAAAGTCCTCAGAGCCATGGTGAACAAGTTCAATGCGATCCCACAGCACGATGGAAGTGAAAACGTTGTCACAGAGCTTGCCGGACAGTTGGATGAGCTTGCAGCCGGTTGGAAGGAATACGCCGACAAACTCTACTATGAGGAAGGCTTTGCCGAGACCCATCCGGCCCACAGAGGGGTTTACGATTTTGATGTTAGAATGAGAAAGTACGCTAACAACGAAGAGAAGCTTGCTATAGACAAAAAACCTTGAGGGGACGGTGGATCCGGTGCGAGCGAATTTGTCTTCTAGAGAGAGGATTATAAAAGCCGCCCGGAAGGCCTTTGCGGAAAGAGGTCACGACGGCGTAAGCATGTCTGAGATTGCCCAGATGGCAAGTGTGAAGAAGGCCCTGATCTACTACTACTTTCCCAGTAAAGAGGACCTGTTTTACGAAGTCTGGCAGTACTCGATCAACGAACTTGAAGATCATGTCTTTTCGGAAACAAGAAATGAGAGTATCTACGTTTCGAAGCTGAAGAGAATTCTGAGATCGTATATTGATTTCATCACAAGCAAGAATGAGATCAAGAAGATCATGGATCAGGAGAGGGCAAACCTCAGCCGAGAAGATAATGAATCCTGGAAAAGAGTGAGAGATAGGTACCAGATCTTGAAGGAAAAACTGTCTTCGGCAATAAACGATGCCAAGACCGCACATGAGATTTCCAAAGACGTAGATCCCGATAGCGCAGCAGACCTCATATTGAATGGTTTCAGTGTAACGGAAGACCCTAACGGGCTAGAAAGCATACGAGAGATAATCTGGAGGGGCTTGGTTAGCAACTCCGGTGAATGAACCCGACAAAAAATGAGAGGGACAGAATCCCTCTCATTTTTTCATCCCCCTTTTTTTGAAGTCAAGAACCTCTCTAAACTTTGAATATCTCTCCTCAAACTTTTTTCCAGAGATCTTAAGAAACTGAAGATAAAGCATGTCTACAATCATCAGCTGAACGATCCGAGTGACCAATCCGCCTTCTGGAAATACCAGTTTGGAATAGTAGCTTTCCAGGTTCACTTTGGAGTAACCACTGAGCATGGATCTAGCAGGCGTTATAGTGATCACTGATACACCGGACTTCTGCGAAAATCTCAGCGCATCAATAAGATCTGCGGAAGTCCCTGCACTCGAAATGGCAACTATTACCGAGTCACTTTCCAGCGTGTACGCAGAAATCATCTGCTCGTAGCCATTCTCAATCAACTTAACTCTCTTCCCGCTCTGAAGCATCTTGAGATAGAGATCATGACCGGCAAGCGCATCGAAACCAAAGGCGTAAATATCAACTATCTGCGCTTCCGCTAATAGTCGCGCCGCAGCTTCAACATCGTCCTCGTTCAGGCGCGAATATGCTTCGCGAATCGTCGATGACACGAGTTGATCATATGCCTCAAGATCCTCGATCATTACGGAGGATTTCTCTCTTTGAACAAGTAAGTTGAGCTCGCTTGCGATCGCCAGTCTCAGTTGCGTATAACCGGAGAATCCGAGCTTCTTCGCCGCCTTGATTATCATTGAGGGAGCTACCTCCAGTCTTCTCGCCAGATCTTGAACGGGAAGGTCAAGAGCCTCCTCCGGATGACTTATTACGAAAGAGGCAATCCTCTCTTCGGTTTCTGTGAGATGATGAAGCGCTTCATTGTATGATTGAAGAAGGCTACTCATTCTTCGGTGAAGGAGCCTCGCTGTCTTTGAGTACTTCAAACCATTTCGCAAGCTCCGCGCGAATCTCAGCAGGAACATTGGATAGAAAATAAGGATCGTCGTGTGTATAATCAATCATTCCTTCTGCAATGCCGACCCTCTCGGAACTCCCGAATAGCAGCTCCCCCGCCTTGGCCTTCGCAATAGTCTTGCTAACAAGGCGGTCGATATGCTTCAGAAAGCTTGCAAGTATTACCTTCGGGTTCAATGGTATAAGGTTGGAGTCAACGGTGATCACGTATCTACCCCTAACCGACGCCTCTTCAATGACTCCAACACCACTGCCGCCCGCTATTGAAAGAATTATGTCTGCTCCTGCATCAAACTGCTTAGCTGCAAGTTCTCTTCCTCTTGATGGGTCGGACCAGCTGCCTACAACACCAAAAAGAACCTTAGCCGAGGGATTCACCGTTGCGACACCAAGTTCAAAATAGGGTCTCATTATGTTCGTCATGGCAGGATAGGTGTCTCCTGCTATCAATCCCACAACGTTCTCTTCGTTCGCACCCGGCAAATCGCTTGATGTAACAAGTCCAGCGAAGATACCGGCAAGAAAGGTCATCTCGCTATCTCTGAAGGCTGCAGAGTAAGTGTTTGGTAGTGGCTCCTCAATGATTCCGTCCAGTAACGCAAATTTCTGATTCGGAAACATCTGGGCTACTCGCATAACACTTGCCGGCATTCCTTCGGTAAAAGTCATAAGAAGATCGTACTTGCCGAGAGCTGCGAGGCTGACCAACATCGATTCCCATTTTGATTGATTGTAACCGCCTTCGACAATCTTGATCTCGATCTCGTCGGAAGCCATTCCGAGGGCGCCTTTCTGAACGAGCTCATATATGGCGTTCCCGCCAATCTCGCCCGTGATCAAGATCCCAACACTGAATTTCGATGCGGCTAGTGCCGCGCTAATCAGAAGAAGCAACAACAAGAATATTCTTCTCATAATCTCACGCTCCATTTTTCCCACTCAATACGATTATAGTCGTGGTGAATGGAATTCTCAAGAGTGTGAATAATATTCTTGAATCGAATTACATAGTGGAAGATGAACTTGGAGTAGGCTTCTTCATTACGAAACCTTCATACTGGTTTATATTCTGATCCAGGAGTCTGACCACTTCAGAGGAATCAACAAGCCAATGAAGCGAGAAGTCCTCTACGAGCTCAGCGACTTGAACTCTTATTTCGTCCAGATCCTGGCCTGCCATATAAGAATGGTAAGCATATGACCACACGTGAGGAGTTCTTGGACTGGACGATCTTATCTTGCCGAGATCCTCCGCAGCGAGAGCAGAGTAGACCTCTGAATACTGTCCGGGGCTGTCAACTTGCCAGCCAACTTCGCTCCAACTGAAGAAACGCTTGAAGACCGACAACTCGGTAGCTTCATGAGCCTTAACCATGTGATCATCGATGACCACAAGCTCAGCAACTCCATCACCGTCGAGGTCGACAACATTGTCTACCTTCATAGGGTCAACTGCAACTGCGAGAGAGTACACTTTGGAGTCGATGACAGTAATGTAGAAAGCTCCTAGCGGAGTAGAATAATCACCCGTCAGAAACCTGAATATCGTGGTCTTTTCACCATGGTAGGGAACATCGTTGACAATAACCGGTGTCATTATTGTCTTCCCCGCAAGAGTTCCCACTACGATCCCTTCCTTGTAGAACGTAACCACATCTGGGATACCCATAACAGGATCGCCAGACTGGAATTCGAACGTGATTCTTCCCGGAAGGAGCCCATCGTAACATTTCTCGTATACCCATAATGCAGTACTGTCGAGAGTCTCCGTATTCAGTGAAGTCGCGCTTGCTGTAACAATGGCCGTAGGCAACTCAGTAATAGCGTCTGTGCTTACCGGAACCGAAGGGATTGGGATAGAAGGTGCAAGTTCTTCTGCAGGGTCCTCGTCAAAGAAACCATCAAGATTGAATAAGTCATCAAAAGAATCCATGGCAAGAATCTCCCTCGCCAGATCTTCGAAATAGGTAGTTACTGTAGCATCAGAAGAGTCTGTAGAATCGCTGCTCCCCGCCAGACTAGTAATCGTTATAAGGACGAACAACACAAAAAATAAATAGCGAAAAAATGGCATTCTCATACTGACAAATCACCCACATCGCAATTATACGCTATTTTCGGAAACACGAGGCCAGCGGTTTGAAGAGAAGGCCTGAGGGAGCAGAATTTCTTGATTAGAGTGCGTGAAGCTGTATCGGCTAGTCACTATGGATCATAGCTCATTGAAAATCCGTGGCCACGTTGTATAATTGGTTGTTCCACAAAGGAGGTGGTGTACATGGTAGATAACTTTAATGATTTCTTTAACCCCACGGGCTCTTACACCGCGCTTCTTTTGGAATTCACCAGCTGACAGGCTAGTTTCTTCCGATTATTCGACCACGGTGGTAAAAGAACCCGTGGTTTTTTGCTTTTTTTGTTCAAATTACTAGACTAATCGGAGGTAAATGATTACTGGTGAAGTAACTAACGTTCAGAAAGGAATAATAGAAGTGCTCTCTGATACAGGGGATTACTTTCGGTGTCTTCTAGGGGGTAAGCTACTGAGAAAAGAGAGGACCGAGAAGAATGAAGTCACCGTCGGAGACAAGGTCGTTTTCGGAACTCTTCAGAGAGAGCGAGGTGTCATTACAGAGGTTCTTCCAAGAAAAAAGTGTCTCGTGCGAAGAGGTGCAGGAAAAAGAGGGAGTCACTTGGATCAGGTGATCGCGGCCAACGTGGATCAGGTCTTCATGTTGTAGCAGTAAAGGATCCTCCTTACCGCAAGAGCTTGATCGAAAGATACATCACTGCGGCGAGAGGACCCGATCTAGATGTCATGATCGTCTTCAACAAAGCCGACCTTGGTATTGAAAAAGAGGCAGCCGATGATATTCAGAACTATCGCGAATTGGGTTATCAGGTCTTTCTCACGAGCACTTTGACCGGGCAAGGCCTGGAAGAAGTGAAGGAGAGCCTCAAATACAAATCCTCCGTACTCGCTGGCAGTTCCGGTGTCGGAAAGTCTTCCCTAGTAAACGCGATTTGCAGGAGCAATGTGAAGACCGCTGAGGTAAGTGATTCTACCCATAAGGGAAAACACACGACAACCTCATATCAAGTAAACCTTCTTCAAGATGGCGGAAAATTGATCGATGTTCCCGAAATGAGAGAGTTTGCAATCAGTGGAACGGAAGGGCTTGACGAAGTCTTTGAGGATATCGCCGAACTCTTTGCCAAGTGCAGGTTCAGAGACTGCATTCACACTGTCGAGCCAGGATGTGCCGTTCGGGAGGCTGTGACAAACGGAATTCTTGATGAGAAAAGACTGCGAAACTACTCGAAGATGAAGAAGGAATCGTGTGGCTCTTGATTCCGAACTAAATGGAGGAGTACAGATAGTTGTTGAATAAAGCCTAGTTATTCAAGTGATCGGGCCATAATTGCTTTTTAGCAATAGGTTCTAACGCTTGCTCCTTTTGCTCACTGCTAAATTGGCAGGCCCTGCTTGAAAAAGGCAAAGATTGAGTAAAGACATCTCAAGTCCTTCCCGGAACTCCGTTTCTTACAAGCGCATAGTGAATTGAGAATGCGGTGGTACGGCTGGCATTCTTTTCGTTTTTTCCCTTGTTTAGTCTGAAGTTCCCAAACTGAACAAGCAAGAAATAGCTATCTGAAATGATTTCAGAGAAATGAAGTGGTTATTTCTGTCTACGTTTTCTGAGTTGTTTCAGTCCGACGAGTTCAAGCGCTTTCCTCTGTACCTCGTTAGGAGTTGTTATTAT